>JBAWVV010000563.1:0-2743 GCA_037147115.1 Planctomycetia bacterium
CTCCCCCCTCAGCTGGAAAACCAAAAGCCTGGGGAGGTGTGTTCGAGCAGGCGACCGACGCCCGCGTCGAGGCCTTCTCGGAGAGCGTGTCGTTCGACCAGCGTCTGGCCGATGACGACATCGACGGCTCGATCGCCCACTCGGCGATGCTCGCCGCCTGCGGAATCATCTCGGCGGCAGAGGCGGAGGCGATCCGGGCGGGGCTCGAGGAGATCCGGGCGGAGATCCACGCCGGCACCTTCGCCTACACGATCTCGAAGGAGGACATCCACCTCCATGTCGAGTCGGCGCTGACGGCGCGGCTGGGCGACACCGGCCGCCGGCTCCACACCGCCCGCAGCCGCAACGATCAGGTGGCCACCGATCTGCGCCTCTACTGCCGCCGGGCCATCGACCGCCTCGATGCCGGCCTCGCCGCGCTCCAGCGCGCCTTCCTCGGCTTTGCCCAGCGCGAGGCCGACTTGATTATCCCCGGCTATACCCACCTCCGCCGGGCGCAGCCTGTGCTTGCCGCCCATCAGCTCTTGGCGTGGTGCGAGAAGCTTGGCCGCGACCGCGATCGGCTCGCCGATTGCCGCAAGCGCACGAATATCCTCCCGCTCGGCTCGGGGGCGCTGGCCGGAACGAGCCTGCCGATCGACCGCGAGCATGTCCGTGCTGGGCTCGACTTCGCCGCGGTCGCCGCCAACAGCCTCGACGCCGCCAGCGACCGCGACTTCGCCTGCGAGCTGGCCTTTGTGATCGCGCTGGCCGGCATCCACCTCTCGCAGTGGGCCGAGGAGTGGATCATCTGGAGCACCGAGGAGTTTGGATTCCTCAAGCTCCCGGAAAACTTCTGCACCGGCAGCTCGATCATGCCGCAGAAGATCAACCCCGACGTTCTCGAGCTCGTCCGCGGCAAGTCGGCCCGGACAATCGGCAACCTCCAGGCGCTCCTGGTGCTCTTGAAGGGGCTCCCCACCGCCTACAACCGCGATCTCCAGGAAGACAAAGAACCGCTCTTCGATTCGATCGACACCCTCGAGGCGATCCTCGGCGTGGCGGCGCCGCTGGTCGCCGGAACGTCGTTCGACCGGGCGAGGATCGCCGCCACGCTCGACCGCGGCCACCTCGACGCCACGAGCCTCATGGAGGCCCTCATCGCCCAAGGCACTCCCCAGCGGACGGCCCATGAGACGGTTGGAAAGCTCGTCCGGCGGGCGATGCGGAAGGGGGTGTCGCTCGAGGAGCTTGCCGATGAGGAGTTTTCGGCAGACTGCGCGGGCTGGAACGGCACGCTGCGGAGCGCACTTGGGGCATCCAGGGCAGTTGGACGGATGGCGAGTTTCGGATCCACGGCGCCGGCTCGGGTGGTCGACCAAATCAAGGCGTGGCAGCAGCGGCTCGGTGCTGGCGGCGTGTAGACCCGGGGAGACGGCATCGTGGCAGCGAGGGGACGACCGGAGCGCGTGCGGTTGGTGCCCGTAACGCCGCGGGGATGCCGGCGCTGGCTGATCGCGGTGCCAGCGGCGGGGCTCTTCCTCGGCAGCCTGGCCGAGGCTGGGCAGCCCTGCCCAAACTGCGGCCCACTGACGACGACCAAGTGGGAGTTTCCCTTCGACAACGGCCAGGGCCACGACCATGATGGCGGCGACGGGACCGTCTCGGTGCTCTCGGGCAAAGAGCGGCCGGGCACCCCGGCCAAACCGCGACCGCTCGATGCCCTCCAGCAGTCGGTCGTCGACTCGCTTGCCGCCGATCAGCGTGACACGGCGCCGGAAATGCTCGACGCCGCGATCCGCGCTGCCGACGTCGATGCCGACGCCGCGGCGCTTGCGTGGTTTCGCCGCATGCTCGACGCCGTGGCCGACGCCGGCGACGGCCGCGACGAACTCCTCGCCGACCTCGGCGACGCGGCCGATCAGGCGGCCCTCCTCCGGCTTGCCCGCCATCTCCGCCCCCTCGATGCCGACGCGCCGAATGTTCTCGATGCGATGCGCGACGCAGCCCGCGACCGGAGGCGGTCGCCAGCGCGGATGAAGCGCGCCGCGACCGACCTTGCCAGCGAGAAGCCGGACGTTCGCGCGGCCGCCGTCGCCGAGCTCTCCAAGGCGGGCATCGACGCCCTCCCCGCGCTCATGGAAGCGCTGGCGTCACCCGAGCCTGGAAAGCGCGTGGCCCGCGTTCTCGCCCGCGAGATCGTCTCCGACCTGGGGCCAGACGCCCGCCAGCCGCTCTTGGCGATCCTCGGAAGCCCCGATGTCGACCGCTGGCAGGGGGCAATCCTCGCCCTCGAAGCGGCGGGCCTCGATGACCGGGCCGACTTCCTTCTCGCCCCGGCCCTCGTCGGCGGCACGCCCGCCGGCGCCCAGCGCGCTGCCCTGGCAGCCCTCCAGCGCCATGCGGCGCGGCTGGCCGGCGAGCCCGACCCAGCGCTCCTCCAGCCGCCGCGGCCAAACACCGCGATCACCCTCCTCGCCCAGCGGCTCGACTGTGCTCTCACACCGCAGGGGCTCCCGCAGGTGCCCCCGCATCCGGCCGAAGGCCCGGCCACGGTCCGGCGCCACCGCTGGAACGTCGAGGCAGGGAGATTCGACGAGGTCGAGCTTTCCCCGCGCCTGGCGCGGAGCATCGACGCCGCCCATGTAGCGCGCGATCTCGAGGCCCTCGACGCCCGCGATCCGCTCGCCGTAAGGCTCGTGCTCCTGACACGGGTCGAATCGCTCCTCCTCGCCTCTGGCCAGTCGTCGTCGGCGCTCGACGC
>JBAWVV010000564.1:0-2742 GCA_037147115.1 Planctomycetia bacterium
GTCTGACACCCGCCGTTCCCGCCGCGCCCCTCCTCCGCCGATCGTTCCCGCCTCCGCCGATCGTTCCCGCCTGCGCTGACCCCACCCCGCGATTCCACCCCGCGATCCCACCATGAGTGTTCTCGTCTTCGGGCATCGCAATCCCGACACCGATGCCATCTGCTCCGCGATCGCCTATGCCGATCTCCTTCAGCAGACCACCCGTCCCGACGCCATTGCGGCCTGTTGCGGGGCGCCGAATAAGCGCACCGAATACGTCCTCGACAGGGCCGGTGTGGCGGCGCCGCGGATCGTGATGGATGTCCGGCCTTCAGCGGAAGATGTCTGCCGTCGGGAGATCGTCACGGCCTCGTTCGGCGATTCGTTTCACGAGGCCTACCAGCGAATGCAGCGGGCCGACCTGCGGGCGATTCCGGTTGTTGGCAGCGATCGGAAGGTGGTCGGCGTCCTTTCAGTTTTGAATCTCATGGATCTTTTTTTCCATGACGAGGGGGATTCGATCAAATCGCGGACGGTGACGACCTGTCTCCAGAAGATCCACGACGTGCTCGGGGGGAGCTTCCAGCACGTCCTCGATCCGCAGCAGCGCGACGAGCTCCTCGTGATGGTCGGGGCGATGAGCGCCGAGGGATTCACCGACCGGATGCAGCAGTACCCGGCCGACCGGCTGATCGTCGTCTGCGGCGACCGGCCGACGATCCAGCTCCCGGCGATCGAGCATGGAGTCAGGGCGCTGGTACTGACGGGGGGCTTCAAGCTCTCGTCTGGGCTCGTGGAGCTGGCGAAGCTCCGGCGGGTGTCGGTGATCATGAGCCCGTTCGACACCGTCAACACGACCCTCCGGATCAAGTCGTCGCAGTTCATCGATCCGGTCGTCGACACCGACTTCGTCACGGTGTCAGGGAAGGCGAGCATCGTCGAGGCCAGAGCGGTGGTCGAGCGGTCGCCGCAGCCGGTGTTCCCGGTTGTGGACGACGACGGCTGCCTCATCGGCCTGTCATTCAAGTCGGATCTCATCAATCCGCCGCGGCAGAAGCTCGTCCTCGTCGACCACAACGAGCTCGCCCAGGCGGTGAGCGGGGCGGAGGACGCCGAGATCGTCGAGGTGCTCGACCATCACCGCCTCGGTGGTGGTCTCAAGTCGCAGCAGCCGATCCGCTTCATCAACGAGCCGGTGGGGTCGACCTGTACGCTCGTCGCCCGACAGTTTCGCTCATCGGGGATCGAGCCGAAGCCGGGGATCGCGCTGTGCATGGCGTCGGGAATCATCTCCGACACGCTCTTTCTCCGATCCCCGACGACGACCGACATCGACCGCGACATTCTCGCCTGGCTGCGCGGGCTGTGCCCGATCGATCTCGATCAGTATGCCCGCGAGTTCTTCGAGATTGGGTCGGCGCTGCGGTCGAGCACGCCGGCCGAAGTGATCAGCGAGGATTGCAAGGAGTTCTCGGAGCAGGGAGTGCGGTTTTCGATCTCACAGATCGAGGAGACCGGCTTCGATCTCTTCTGGGAGCGCAAAGACGACCTGCGCACGGCCCTCGAAGACTTCGCCACCCGTCACAAGCTCGACTTCTCGGCGCTGTTGGTCACCGACGTCGTCAGCAATGGTTCGCTCCTTCTCCTCTCCCAGGAATCGGAGGCGTGGGAGGAGATCAACTATCCGCGTCTCGACCGCGGTCTCTATGCGCTCAAAAATGTCGTCAGCCGCAAAAAGCAGCTGCTGCCGCTCCTCTCGCGGCTGATCCAAGAAGCGAAGGCCTGAGCCCGCGGCTGCCGCGGATCAGTTGCGGAGTTTGCCGGCGGGGGTGTCGGCGGCGATCCGCTCGATCATGTCGTGGCAGGCCCGTTCGACGGCGGTCTGCCATTGGCCTTCCGCCAGAGCGGCATTCATGTCGGGGCGGGAGTGGGCGAAGATCACGTCGCGGGCGCTGACGACGATCGCCCCCAGACCTCCGGCGTCGAAGGCCCCGCGAACGTCGGAAGCCCGTCCCCCTTGTTTGCCGAATCCGGGAACGAGGATCCAGACGTGGGGCATGGCGGCGCGGAGGGTGTCGAGCTGTTTCGGCCAGGTGGCGCCGACAACGGCGCCGACGAGGCCGTAGGCGTGCTGTCCGGGAGCGTCGCTTGTGTCTGGCGGGAGCGTGTCGGCGGCGAGGTGTTCGACGCCGGCGGCGACATGTTCGTGGAGGGGGGAGCCGTTGGCTTCGAGATCCTGGAAGTCGCGGCTGCCGGGGTTTGAGGTTTTGACGAGGACAAACAGCCCGGCGTGGCGGGCTCTGGCGGTGGTCACGAAGGGAGCGATCGAGTCGAGGCCGAGGTAAGGATTGATGGTCAGGGCGTCGCAGCCCCAGGGGCCGGCGAGCCAGCCGTCGGCATAGGCTTCGGCGGTGGAGCCGATGTCGCCCCGTTTGCCGTCGGCGAGGACGAGCAGACCGCGGGCGTGGGCGTAGTGGATGGTGTCGGCCAGTGCCATCATGCCGGCGGGGCCGAGGGCTTCGAAGCAGGCGAGCTGCGGCTTGACGATCGGGATGTGGGGGGCGACGGCGTCGATGACGTCTCGGCAGAAGCTCGTGTAGAGCTTGGCGAGGGCCGCGGGATCATCGATGGCAGCGGCGCCGAGGGCCGGGGGGAGTGATTCGCGGCGCGGATCGAGGCCGACGCAGGCGGGGGTGCGCTTGACGCGGATGGCGTCCGCGAGCCGGGTGGAGAAGGGGAGGGTGTGGGGGAGTGTGACGGGAG
>JBAWVV010000565.1:0-2730 GCA_037147115.1 Planctomycetia bacterium
GACCGGGTCAAGCGGCTGCGGATCGAGGCCCAGGCCGATCTGCCGGCCGATCTCCACCTGCCAGGAACGCTCCGCCAGGAAGTCCGCGGCCGGCAGGCGCTGGTGACGGTCGACGGCGTTGATGCGGCACTCGTGGCGGGGGTGCGCGAGAGATTCGCGGCGGAGGTCGTCGTCGACAATCTCAACCTCGAGGAGATCTTCCTCGAGCTCCACGACGGCGAAGCCGCTGCCACGAATCGAGCGAGGTGAGCCATGATTGCGATCCTGCGCCAATACGCGATTGTGCTCTGGGTGATCGTGTCGAGGCCCTGGATGCTCCTCATGCTCGGGCTGGGGTTGGTCCATGTGGGGCCGTTTCTAGGGGCGTGGATCGTCGGCCGCGCCGTTCCTGATGGCGTGATGACGGCGGTGCCGGTGGTTGAACGTTCATCCGGCGTTGGTCGAGAGGAGCTTGGTAAGAGCGCCCTGGAGGGGCGGCTCGCGAGCGTCACCAAAATTGATACCAAAGCGGAACGGAGCCAGCTGTCGGAATATCAAATCTTCATCGATGAGGATGGTGAGATCGCCTATCTGGGAAACGGCGGCCGCGATGGGGGGTGGAATGTTCTCGATCAACTCCCGGCGCTTGAAAAACTCTGGATGAGTCCCCCCGACATGCTCTCGGAAGAGGGCTGGCAACGGATCGGTGACCACACGGCGCTCGAAGTCCTTTCGCTCCCCAATGTCTCGAGCCCAGACCCTGAAACACTCAAGCGTTTCCCGAAAATCGCCCGCGCGGCGCTCGAGCGGCTGCCGCACCTGCGCGAGCTCGATCTCCGTGGCACCGGCGGGTCGTTTGAGCTTCTGCTCCCGCCCCTGCCGAACATCGAGGTCCTCGCCATCGGCTGGGGGCGGCTCGAAGAAAACCTGCAGACGCTTGCCGACGGCTCGCCGCGGCTCCGCGTCCTCGCCATTCAGACCTGGTTCGACATCGGCTTCACGCCGGGGATGATTGAGAGCTTGAGGCGGATGCCGAACCTCCGGGCGGTGTATGTCGCCGGGGCGTATCAGGCCGAAGACGAGCCGGCGATGACGCGGCAGGTCAACGAACTTCGCCTCGCGCTGCCGGGAATTAGGGTTCATCCGGGCACCTACCGGTCGTCGCGCGTCTGGACATCCTTCTGTGCGACGTTGCTCGGGGTGTATCTCCCGTTTGTCTTCTGGTTTCAGTCATCGGTCCTCCTCTCGATGGCGCTCGGCTGGATGCTCCCCCGCAGGCTCGCGCCCCATCTCTTCTGGTCGATGGCGGTCTCCGCGGCCTGTGGCGGCATCATTGTGGGAGTGCTGAGGGATTGCGATGTTGCCTGGATGCCGGCGCTTACGCTTGCGCTCTTTTCGACGATGGGCACGGCAGGGGGCGTGTTCGGTGACGTCGATGGGATAACGGGGAGGATCTCTTCGACACTTCAGCGCGTCGAACTGATCAGCAGCCTGGCTGTCGCAGCGACGGCCCTCCTTGCCCCCTGGTATGTCGACCGCTGGCTTTCCGGGGGGATGCCGCGGTTCGCGGCGATGACGCTTGCGGCGGTGATCGCGGCGGTGGCCTGGAAGCTCGCCCGTCAGGCACGCCTGCACCGAATCATCACGAATCTCCAGTTGGCCACTCCCCCCGGCCTCGCGATCGATGGCACACAAGGGGCGCAGCCGACGCAGCGGGCTGGGTCCTTTGCCAACCGGCAGCTGATGGCGGCCGAACGGGGCGTCGATCGGCAGCTCAGCCGGCCAATCCCTTACTCGTATGCCGAGAAGCTCAGGCGCTCGTTTCCGCGGTTTCAGATCATGCAGACGGCGGCGACAACGTTCATTGCGATGGTCGCGTTCTTCCTGTGTATTCCGCTGGTCGCGCGGTGGGGCGGTCTGCGGTCGCCGCCGCTCTCCCAAGTGCTCCCGTGGATAATACCCAGTTTCGCCTGGCAGGCCTGCGTCATGACGATTGCCCAGACGGCCCTGATGTGGGGCCAGCGCCGCGGCAGCCTTGTCACCGATTTCCTCCGGCCGGTGTCGCGGGCCGGGTATTGGCAAGGGTTGCGGCAGGCGATCGCCCTTGATCTCGTTTTCCCCGCGGTGCTCGGGGTGGCTTGCCTCGGCCTGGCCGTCGGCATGTCAGAAAGCGGCGGACCCTGGGCCTGGGGCGTGGCGGCGATCCTGTTGGTCGGCGTTTTCGCCATGACCCACGCCATGATCCTCCTTCTGGCCGTCACGCGGTGGCCGCTCGTCGTCGGCACGCTCATGGCCGTGCTCCTCGTGGCGGCGGGGATCGGTGCCGCGGTCGCTCTTGCCAGTTCGGTGTCGAGGCCTGCCGAGCTCCTTACGGCCCTCGTCGCGGCCGGCGCCGTCCTCGCCGTCGGGCTCTTGATCAGGATGGGCGTCCTGTGGCGACTCGAAGATAGCGAGATCGGGTGATCGGGCCGTGTTGCTGGAATCCCAGGCAGGGATTCGATTCCCCGGCCGGAGGGGGGGCTGTAGACTGTTGCTCAGTGGCGCGGGTTCAATCGGCAGTGTAAGGAACATAACCATGAACAGCGGCTCTTCGACGATCGCCTTTGTGGTGGCAGCGATCCTGGCCTGGTTCGCCTTCGCGACCCGCAAGCCCGAGATGCCCCAGCCAGTGCGCGTGGCGGTGATTGACGCGAATGGGGGGGCCAACGACGCTGCCCAGCAGCTGTTCGCCGAGCAGCAGCGGAAGGAGCG
>JBAWVV010000566.1:0-2726 GCA_037147115.1 Planctomycetia bacterium
CAATTTTGGTGGCTGGCACCTTTTGCTTTTTGCTCAGCGATTATGATCAGCAGCATGATGCCACACGCCGTTTGCCTCCGATCGTTCTCTGTTGCCGCAGCCTGGCTGGCGGTGGGGCTTCTGCTCGCTGGCTCGACCCGCCCGCGGGCCGACGCGCCGGCGGGCGCTCCCGGCACGCCGCGCGACTGGCCTGGGCTCCGTGGGGAGGCCGCGGCGGGGCAGGGGGGGGTGCGACGCTTTCCCACCAGCTGGGCGGCTTCCGACTGGGCCTGGGCGGTCGATCTCCCCGGCACGGGCCATGCGTCGCCGGTCGTCTGGCAGGGGCAGGTCTATTCGGCGTCGGCGTTGGTCGATTCTGCCGATGCCACGCAGTGCATGCGGACGCTCTCCTGCCACGAAGCCGCCACCGGAAAGCTTCTCTGGCAGAAGAAAATCCTCGGGCCGGTCGAGGCGTTTAACGCCCAGAACAGCCTCGCCTCGTCGACACCGGTCGCCGATGCCGCCGGCGTCATCTGGCTGTGGGGAACGCGCGACAATCTGTGTGCCGAAGCCTTCTCGCACTCTGGCGAGCAGCGCTGGCACGCTGACCTCGGCGCCTTCAATACCGAACATGGCTTCGCCGGCTCGCCTGCCCTGTGGCGAGATCTCCTTGTCGTGCCGATGGAGCAGGATGGGCCGAGCAAGATCGTGGCCCTCGACACGGCCACCGGGAAGCCACGCTGGACGCTCGAGCGCGAGAAAGCGCGGACGGCCTACTCGCCGCCGCTGGTCCTCGAGGGGAGGGAGGGCACGCTTCAGCCGCCGCAGATCGTTCTCGGGAGCATGGCCCACGGGCTGACGGGGATCGATCCCGCCACTGGCCGCGTCCTCTGGGAGCGAAAGTGCCTGCCGAAGCGGTCGGTCTCCTGCCCGGTCGTCGTCGCGCAGGCGCCCGGAGGAAAAGGCGAGCGCATCATCGTCGGCACCTGCGGCGATGGTGGGGGCGACAACACGCTTGTCGCTGTCCGTGCCCCGGCGGTGGGAAGCGCCGGGGGGGAGACGATCGAGCCGGAGGTGGCCTACCAACTCGATCGGAGTGCCGCGCCCTATGTCCCCTCGCCGCTGGCGGTGGGGGAGAAACTCTATCTGTGGGGCGACCGGGGTGTTGTCACGTGCGTCCACGCGGCGACCGGAAAGGTGATCTACCGCGGCCGAGTCGGGGGGACGTTTTCCGGTTCTCCCGTGGCCGTTGGCGGAGCAATTCTGAATGTCTCGGCCGACGGCGAGGTGATCGTCATCGCCGACAGCGACGAGTTCGATGTTCTCGGCCGAACAGCTCTCGGCGAGGAGGTGCGGTCGTCGCCGGCGGTGGCCGACGGCCGGCTCTTCATCCGTTCGGCCGGCCGGCTGTTTTGTCTGGCGGGCTTGCCGGAGTGACGGCAGCTTGGCGTGCCGACGGCGCTAATTCGGTGCAGTGGCCGCAGCCAGTTTCTATGATGGGCGGATGCCGCCCTCGTCGGTAGCAGGGTGTTTGCCCTGTTGCCCCCCTGCTGGAGAATCGTGCGATGCCGAAGCGTTCCTGGTTTTTCTGTCGGCACTTCATCCTGCCGAGCACCGCATTCCTCCTCGGGTGTGGCTGGGTTGCCATTGGCAGCCGGTCGGCCGAGGGGCAGGAATCGGTGCTCGAGCAGGTTGCTCCAAGCGTGGCCACGGCTGACGACGGCACGGGGCTGTGGGGCGCTCTCGACGAGGCGACGCGCGGCTATGTCGAGGCAGCGAACGCCCGCCGGTTCGAGACCCTCGCTGACCAGTGGACGGAAGGGGCCGAGCTTTCCGAGGGGGGTGGGCTGATCGTGGGGCGCGTGGCGATCGTCGCCTCGATCCGCGGCTGGCTCGAGGCAAACCCCGAGGCCCGGCTTGCCATTCGCCTCACCGGCGTCAAGGCGCTGGGAACGAGCGCGGCGCGGGTTCGCGGCGTGATGAGCTTCACTCGCAAGCCCGGTGCCAAGCCAATCGAGACCCAGTTCGAAAGTCTGCGGGTTCTCGAAGGAGCCACCTGGCGGCTGGCGGAATCGACCGTCGAGCCGAGCCAAGTCGATGCCCTCGAGTCACTTGTGTGGATGGTGGGCACCTGGAGGGCGACCGACCCCGAGAGCGGCGTTACGATCGATGCCAGCTACCAGCGCGTGGCCGGCGGCCACGTGATCCTGGGCGGAATCCGCCATCGGGCCCCACCCCGCGACGGCCTCCCTGCCACCGAGATCGACGTCGTCGAGATTGTCCATCCCGACAAAGCGACCGGGAGTGTTCGCTCGTGGGTCTTCGATTCCACCGGCGCTCGGGCCGAGGGGGTTTTTGAGACCGACGGCACGTCGTTCAACCGCCGCTTTGTCGGCGCGACGGCCGATGGCGCCGCAGGTGACGTGGCCAGGTGGGTGCAGGTGATCGTTCCCACCGGCGACTCCACTTGCACGATGCAGTCGATCGAGCGCTCCCTCGACGGGGCGCCCCTCCCCGACAAGGCACCGCTCCACTTCAAGCGACAGAAATAGTCGACGCCGGTAACGGACCGACGACCGGCGCCCGTCCTTCTTCCCCGCCCCGTTCACTTCCCTCGAGAACCCTCCCGATGAAGCGTCATCACTCCGCGTCGCGGCCGATCGGCCGCCGTGAACTTTTCGATGCGTGCACCCGCGGCATGCTTGTCTTCGGTCTTCTCGTCGCCGGCACGCTGCCCCCTTCCATCG
>JBAWVV010000567.1:0-2705 GCA_037147115.1 Planctomycetia bacterium
CGAGACCTCGTCGGCTCCGGCGGGTGCCAGTCCGGTGACCGATGCCGCCGCCGCCGCGCTCCCGGAGCCGGCCAAGCAGGATCTGGAATTGCTCGACCAATATTTGGAGCAGCGCCGTCAGGACATCGAACAGGTGGCGGGGAAGCTCGCCGCAGCGGCCGAGCAGGCCAAGGAAACGACGGCGGTGACCCCGTCGCAGCAGCAGCAACTCGCCGCCGCGGCCGCAGCGGCGAAGGCCCTCGGGGAGCAGCTCCAAACGAGCCCGCAGTTCCAGGCCGAGGCGGCGAAGGTCGATCGTCTTGCCGATGCCCCCAAGCCCTCGGAGATCGCCGACCGTCTCGAGCAGATCGCGGCCCAGGCGCGCGACGTGGCCCGGGGGCTCGAGGCGACGGAGAAGGCGCAGCGGCTGGAGTCGCTCGCCGAGAATCTCGCCGAACGGTCCGAGTCGCTCGACCTCCTCGCCCAGCAGCGCCGCGATCCGGCGCGCGAGGCCGACGCCGCCGCGCAGGCAGCGCTCGACCGGCAGGCGCGGAATGAAGTCCGCCAGGTCAACCAGATCGTCGGCCCCGACAAGCAGCCGCCCCCCTCTCCGCCGGCAGCCGATCCACTTGAATCACTCATCGAAAGCGGCCGTGAGGCGGCGCGCGAGGCGGCCGACACTGCGGCGCGGATCGCCGAGCAACTCGCTGGCAAGGCGCCGATCAGCCCGCCGGCCGGTGCCCAGGGTGACCAACCCGGTCAGCAGCCCGGTCAGCAGCCCGGCCAACAACCTGGTCAGGGGCAGCAGCCGGGGCAGCAACCCGGTCAGGGTCAACAACCGGGCCAGGGGGAAGGCAAGGGCCCGCCGGGGCAGGCGTCGCCGCCGACCGCCGAGCAGCTCCAGCAATTCCTCGACAGCCGTGAGGTGCGTCAAACGCTCCAGATGGCCGAGCGCGCCGAGCGTCTTCGGACGCAGTCGAGCCGGCGGGCCGCCGAGCAGATGGCGCGCTCGAAGCAGGGGGGGCCGCAGCAGCAAGCCGCCTCCGACAAGCAGGGGGAAGGGGAGGGACAGCCGGGCGCGACCCCGACCGGCGAACCGACGCAGACGCTCACCGACGGCGGCGTTCAAGTCGGCAAGGCCGAGGTCAAGGGGGCCGACCTGCGGGGCCTCGATGCCGCCCGGCGGGCGGCGATCCAAAAGCTCCCGCCACGGGTCCGTGATCCGCTCCTCGAAGGGATGCGGGAGCGTGGGCCGGCGGCCTATCAGGAGGTGATCGACACCTACTTCCGTAACCTTGGCCGGGACATCCCCCAATGAACGACCTCCTCGCCCGCCTGGCGCGGGCCGCCGGGGTGGGCCATGAACTGGCCTCCCGGATTGACGCGGTCGAATGGCACTGGGCCCGTCCGTGGGTCTGGTGGGGGGGGCTTTTGCTCCTCGTCCCGCTGGGGTGGTGGATCAGCCGACGCCACGAGCAACGGCTCCCCTGGCTCGCGCCGCGGCTGCGGCGCGCCCTCGATCTCTGCCGGATCGGCGTCCTCGGGCTGCTCGTGTTCGTGCTCGCCGGGCCGTATCTGCGGCTCGACGAGCGGATTGTGCAGAAGCCGGTTGTGGCGCTGGTGGTCGATGAATCCGACAGCATGGACCTCCCGGTGGGGCGGCTGTCGACCTCCGGCATCGGTGCGGTCGCCGGCGCCGTCGGCCTCGGGGGCCAGGCCGATGGGGAGGCGGCGGCTGCAGCCCTCGTGGAGTCGATCGGCCGCCTCTCGCGCCGCGAGTTTGCCGAGCAGTTGCTCGCCACGCAAACCGACGGCGTTCTCGGTGAGATCGGCTCGGCGTTCGAGATCCGCCGCTATGCCGTCGCCCGTCGCGCCGCCCGCCGCGACGCCGCGCCGGCAGCCACTCCTTCAAAGCCTCTCAGCAGCGATCCGCCGGCGGAGAATGCCACGGGCGGCGGGGCCGACACGGCGCTCGGGGAGGGAATCGCGATGGCCCTCGACGACGCCTCCGACCGTGTCCTCGGCGGGATCATCCTCGTCACCGACGGCCGTTCGACCGTCGGCATCGATCCACTCGATGCGGTCCGCCGCGCGGCCGAGGCCTCCGGCGGGCAGCCGCGGGCGCCGGTGATCTCGATCCCGATCGGTTCGCCGGAGCCTCCGGCTGACATCGCCGTCACCGACGTCCTCGCTGCCCCTGAAGTGGCCCTCGACGACACCGTCTCGATCGTCGCCACGGTCCAATCCAGCGGGCTGGCCCGCCGCAGCGTGAAGGTGGAGCTGGTCGACAACGACGCCGTGGCTGCCACCGTCGAACTCGTTCTCCGGGACGGCCGCCAGCAGGCGGTCTTCCCCTGGCATGCGACGAAGGAGGGAACGAGCCTGCTCTCGATCCGCGTCGCCCCGGAGCCGGAGGAGGGGACTCCGGAAAACAACTCCCTTGAGTTCCCGGTCGATGTGACGTCGCGGAAGGCAAAGATCCTCGTCGTCGATGCCGCGCCACGCTGGGATCTGCGCTTCCTCGATGCCAGTATCCGCCGCGATACCGGCTTCGAGCCGACGATCGTCATCGCCGGCGCGATGCAGCCCTCGGCAGCCGGCGGCAGTGTCACCCCTGAGGGATTCGCCGGGATGCCCGACGACGTCGAGGCATGGGCCCGCTACGACATCGTCTTCCTCGGCGATGTGGCGCTCGCCGATCTTCCCCGCGCCCGGCAGGAGGCGCT
>JBAWVV010000568.1:0-2700 GCA_037147115.1 Planctomycetia bacterium
GGGGAAAGCGGTTGGGATTCAATCAGGCAGGTGCGAAATGGTGGAAACTTCAGGGCAATCGCATTCTCTCTAATTTATGCTGATCAGTCACTTATGACATTTCCGATGGATTCTTTTCGGAAGACGGAGTCTTTTTGGAAAGGAACCGCGGATGGTTGGACCCGGCGTTTGGAAGCATTTTCGCAAGTTGCATGATCCCCGAGACAAACCTGGTTCAAGACGTTTTTGAAGTTGCCTCATGGCATCCCCTCGCACGACACCTTTGGACGGGTCTTTGCCCGTCTCAAACCTCAGAGCCTGTTTGAGAAGTTCATAAAACACCGATAGATAGGGGATGAAAAGGAATACATACCCCAGTGACGTCACGGATGAGCAATGGTTGTTGATCGGGCCGCATATTCCGCCGGAGAAACACGGTGGCCGTCACCGCGAGGTGGACATGCGGCAGGTGGTCAACGGACTCTGGTATCAAAGCCGCACCGGCTGCCAGTGGCGGGCGTTGCCCAAGGACTTGCCGCCCTGGGGCACCGTGGCCTACTACTTCTACCGTTTCCGCAACGATGGCACTTGGCAGGCGCTTCATGACGTCCTCCGGGAAAAAGTCCGCGTGGCCGCCGGCAAAGAACCGACTCCCTCCGCCGCCGTAATCGACAGCCAGTCGGTCAAGACGACGGAAAAAAGGGGGCCTGCTGCGGCTACGACGCAGGTAAGAAGATCAACGGGCGCAAGCGGCATATCGTCGTCGACACGCTGGGGATGATCTTGGCGGTGGTGGTGCATGCCGGCAGCGTGCAGGATAGGGACGGAGCCAAACGCGTGTTGCGAAAACTGCTGGGGCGATTCCCACGGTTGACGTTGCTCTGGGCCGACGGCGGCTACGCCGGACAATTGGTGGCATGGATGGCGTGGATGGCGAACTGGACCTTGGAGATCGTGAAGCGATCGGATGATGTCAAAGGCTTCAAGGTGCTGCCCAAACGCTGGATCGTGGAACGCACCTTCGGCTGGCTGGGACGGTACCGTCGACTCAGCAAAGATTACGAAGCCCAGACCACCAGCAGCGAAACGTGGATCTACTTGGCCATGATCAACTTGATGGTTCATCGACTCAAACCGGGTTAACGAAACTTCTCAAACAGGCTCTTAGGCCTTAAGGCGGCATCGACGCGGCGGTGCTTGGCGCAGAGGTACGCTTTATCCGGCGTGTCTGTCGCGACTCGACATGAAAGGCGTGCACCGCAAGGCGAAGAACCTGCGGGCCCGGGCGGGGAGCTATTTTCTCCGCGCCGCCGCCGAGGACCGGCGGACGGCGGAGCTCGTCCGCGAGATCCGCGACATCGACTACCTCGAGGCGGAGAGCGAGGTCGACGCGCTGCTGATGGAGAGCCGGCTGATCAAGGATATCCAGCCGCGGTTCAACTCTGATCTCAAGGACGACAAGACCTTTCCCTACCTCCAGATCACCACCCATGAAGATTATCCGCGGGTGGAGTTCACGCGGACGCCGCGCCACAAGGGGGTCAAGCTCTACGGGCCGTTTACGAGCGCGGGGAGCCTGCGCGGGGCGATCGTCGTCCTCCAGCGGATCTTCAAGTTCCGCACCTGCACGCTCGACATCCGTGCCTCCGACCCGCAGTGGCGCTGGTACCGCCCTTGCCTCCTCGCCTCGATCGGCCAGTGCACCGCCCCGTGCAACCTGCGGATCACGAAGGAGGAATACCGGGGCGACATCAACCGGTTGCGGACGTTCCTCGAGGGGGGCAAAAGAAAGCTCCTCGAGGAGATGCGGGCGGAGATGCTCGCGGCATCGGGGCGGCTCGAGTTCGAGCGGGCGGCGAGGCTCCGCGACGAGATCAGGCTCCTCGAAACGCTCGACCAGCGCGGCGACCTCGAGGAGCATGTCCAGCCGGAGGTGTTCCTCGTCGATCCAAAGAAGGGGCTTGCCGGGCTGGCGAAGGTGCTCGGGCTGGCAGCGCCGCCGCGCGTCATCGAGGGGGTCGACATCGCCCACCTTCATGGCAACGAAACGGTGGCGAGCCTCGTGCAATTCATCGACGGCCTTCCCTTCAAGGCCGGCTACAAGCGCTACCGGATCAAGGGGGTCAGTGGCATCGACGACTACAAGAGCATCCACGAAGTCGTCTCGCGCCGATTTTCACGCCTCGTTCGCGAGGGGGCGAGCCTCCCCGACCTGTTTCTCGTCGACGGCGGCAAGGGGCAATTGTCAGCGGCGATGGCGGCCCTGGAATCGCTCGGGATCGAGGCGCCGTGCGTGATCTCGCTGGCGAAGCGCGAGGAGGAGGTGTTTGTGCCGGGGAAGAGCGAGCCGCTGAAGATCTCGCGCGACGCCTACTCGCTGCGCTTGCTGGAATACGTCCGCGACGAGGCCCACCGCTTCGCCCAGCACTACCACCACTTCCTCCGCCGCCGGCGGACGCTCGGGGAATGAGCCGGCGGAATCTAGCCTCTCCCCTCCTCTGGTGGGGCGAGGTATCATCGACCGGGGTCCCGGCGGGCCCGGGCGCCGCCGCGTCCGGTGCGCCGCGTCCATTTCCCAGAGGAGCCTGTCATGGTCCGTCGAACTTCAATCGCAGCCTGCCTCGTGGCACTCTCCGCCACGGTCGGGATGATTCCTGCGCACTCCGAGCCTGCGGGCGATCCCACCCCGGCAGTCGTCAACGGGGCCCACGAAGCCGTCGC
>JBAWVV010000569.1:0-2694 GCA_037147115.1 Planctomycetia bacterium
CTACGTAGGTGCCCATGGTCGCCACGTGGTCGAACTCATGGGTCGTGAAGGTGTTCCACGGGATGACGGTCTGGAAGCCGAGGATCTCGTCGGCCGCCTCGGCGACGTGCACAAACGAGCGCTCTGGGAGCGCCTCGATGGCGAAGGCATAGGCTCGATCGCTGTCGGCTGGCCGATGGCGATCACGGGGCAGACGATCCATGCGGGAATCGTCGCGGCGGGGTTTGGCCAGCGGCCCGCTCCAGGCGCCGATGGCGACCTCGGCGCATTCCTCCACCCTGCGTCGCTCGCGAGCACACTCGTCGACTGCGTGCTGCGGCCCGAGGATGTTGGCATCGCAACCCTCAGCGTGCTGATGCCCCAGTGGCGGTCGGTCGATCCGGCGGTCGACGCCCGGCCGGTGTTCCTCGGCGAAGTGGTCGCCGAGAACCTCTCCCGTCTGACGGCCTTTCTCGAGCTCCTGGGCAACGAAGCCTTCCGAGACGCGCGTCTGGCCACGCTCCTCTTGAGCCTGCCGGGAGAACTGGCAAGCTTGGAGTGGGCCAGCGAACGCATGGCCGACGGGTTGCTCGAAGGGCTTGCCCAGCGGGGGTTCGATCTCCTCAATGCCTTCCTCACTGCGATCCTCGCAAAGCTTCCCCCCGACACGAATCTCGTGATCGCGGCGATCCCCCACGTCGAAACGCCGGCGGAAGGAGGCATGCTGCTCATCTCGGGGCCGGCCTTCGAGCCGACGGCCCTGCCGCCATCCGTCGGCATTCCGGAGATCGTGCCGCTGGTCTTGGGGGCCTGCGGATTCCGGCCGATCGGGATGCCGGCCTGCCGGCTGACGTCGGTGCTGCGGCGAGAGCTTCCGCTTCGTGATCCAACCCCCGCGTCGCTGCCGCGGCTCGATCGAGCCGCGGCGGCCGTGGAAAACCTGCTGGCGGTGGAGTCGCTGTCGGAGACATCACCCGGTGTCCCACTGCCGGCGGGGGATCGCTGGCATTTGAACGCGCTTTCGTTCCTCTCCCGGTCGCTCGTGGCCAAGGGGGACGACCGCACTGCGCTGCCGGTGCTCGAGGCTCAGGCCCGCCTCCTGCCGCACGTCCAGCGGGCCCACCTCCTCTTGGCCGACTGCCGAAGACGGCTCGGACTCTTGGAAGAAGCGCTCGACTCGGCCTATGCCGCCATCGATCCACGCCACGGCACCGACCCGGTCGCGCTCCTCCAAGCGGCCGAGCTCGAGGTTCTCCTCGGCCGGCCGGAAAAGGCCCGGGCCCTCCTCGATCAGGCGGCGCCGCAGGTCGCGGCCCATCCACACCACCGCCGCCAGCAGGCCAACATTCTCATCTACCTCCGCGACTGGCCGGCGGCCGAGGGGATGTTTGAGGCGCTTGCCGCCGAGGCGCCGCACGATCCCTGGATCCTCTATCGCCTCGCCCGCTGTCATGTCGCCAGAGGCAACTGGCAGCGGGGCCATGACCTCGCCGCCGCGTCGATCAGACTCGATCCGCAGCGGGCGCTCGTCCACGAGCTGCTGGGAGTCGCCCTTCACGGCCTGGGGCTCGTGGCGCAAGCCCGCTCGGCGCTCGAAAATGCCGCGAGGCTCGATCCTCGCTTTGAGCGACCGCAGCAAACGCTCGACGAGCTCGTTCTGGCCATGAAAAGCCCGCAGCACGAGATCGAAGATCTGGCTGCCTCCACCTGGCAGCGGCTGGCGCCCCCTGCGGGGAAGCCCTGGGCGCCTTGATCAGCCCGCTGACCCCGCGTCACGCTCGCTCCAAGCGTCCGGCCTCTCGTTCCCGCAAGAGCCACATGCCGGGGGTCATGATTGCAAGACCATAGAATCGGTCGCCAAGAAGGCGGCTGAAGTCGGCGCGATCGAGCGTCAGAAGAACATCAGCCGATGCCAAAGCGCTGAAGAGAATAGGTCGGTCCTTCTCCACCGGAAATACGGCGGGCTTGTCGATCGTCAAAACGTCATCGACGACGACGAGGGCACTCCGGAGCCTCAGCCACGCTGTGGTGACAGATGCCGGGAAGGCCGCGAGATTACGGACCGTTTCCGCGACGGCATAGGGGGTGGTCACCAAGAGCCAGTCATGCGTTCCTGCCAGGAGGAACACTGACCGGGATGCCCCTTCGGCCGATGCGGCGCCGGCAATCATGACGCTTGAATCCAGAAACAGCCTCACGGCTGCTCCCGCAGGCGGCGCATGTCGGCCTCATCTTCCGCGATCCAGCGCGCCATTTCTTCTGCCGAGAACACCCTGGGCTCGGGTAACTTCGCACCCTCTGCCCGGAGCCGAGAAGCCAGAAACAGCATCAGTTCCTGCTTCTCGGCGGGCGAGAGCGAAACAGCTGCGGCCTCAATTTCAGCTAGCGTGACCATGCTCACAAGCGTACACCACCGTGGGGTCTTCTGCAAAGCCCGTGTGCCCTACCATGAGCGCGGTTGCCGAACACCTTCACCAGAGTGCGGATTCCTGCGGTCTGCTGGCGCGGGCGGCCTTGCGCCGCCCGATTCCGCTGCTTATTGGCAAGTTCTCCGCGACGCGTCGGTCGTTGCCGAAGCCCGCCGCGACGCTTTGCAGCTTTTCGAGCACGAACCGCTCCTCGCCGACCCGCAGCTGGCCCGCCTCCGGCAGCTCATCCAGAAGCACTGGGGGGAAACGCTGGGACTGGCGCAGATCGGGTGAGGAAGCAAAAAAG
>JBAWVV010000570.1:0-2677 GCA_037147115.1 Planctomycetia bacterium
TCGATCGCCGGGCCACGATGCACACGCTGATGCCGCGCTGGCACGGCGACGTCGCCAAGCCGCTCACCGCGCTCCTGGCCGACGATCCGAAGACCGCGGTCACGATCCCGGCGATCGCTGGCCACGCCGAAGCGGAGATCGTCGACCAGGGGCGCGATCTCGTCGGCTCGAAGGGGCTCGGCTGCATCAAGTGCCACGCCTTCGCCGGCGACCGCGGCCAGGGGCTCGGCGCCATCGACATGACGCGCTTTCCCAAGCGCCTCCGGCATGAGTGGTATCTGGCCTATGTGGAAAACCCACAACGCTTTCGCCCCGGCACGCGGATGCCTGCCGCCTGGCCGGAAGGGAAGGTTTTTTATCCCGACATCCTCTCCGGCGACGCCGGCAATCAGATTGAAGCGGTGTGGCGGTATGTGTCGCTTGCCAAACCGCGGCCGCCGGTCGGCCTGGGGAACGATCCTATTGAGCTGGTCGCCACCGACAAGCCGGTGATCTATCGCAACTTCATCGAAGGGGCCGGCCCGCGGGCGATCGGCATCGGCTTTCCGGAACGGGTCAACATCGCCTGGGATGCCGAGGCGTTTCGCTTAGCGCTCGCTTGGAAGGGATCGTTCATCGATGCCCGCCGTCATTGGAGCGGCCGCGGCGAAGGCTTTCAGCCGCCGATGGGAGATGCCGTTTTCACCCCCGACGCGGGCCCCTGCGTGGCGATCCTTTCCGCGCCCGATGCCCCTTGGCCGGCGGAGCCTGTGCGAAAGCGCGGCGGACGTTTTGGCGGCTACGCGCTCGACGACAAGGGGCGGCCGACGTTTCGCTGGTCGCTCCCCGCGGAAAAAATCGCCGTTGGCGAATCGATCGGCGGCGACTCCGTCGGCAACCCGCTCCTGAAGCGGGCCGTGACCGTCGAACGCCAGCCGAAGCACGCCGCTGGGCTCGAAGGCGTCGTGTTCCGCGCCGCCGTCGCCGATTCGATCGAAGCGGAGGCCGATGGCTGGTGGCGCGTGGCCGGATTCTGGCGCGTGCGCGTGATCGGGGCGGGGGTCGGGCCAGCCACGGTCGTGACGATCGACGGCAAAAAAGAACTGCGCTTTTCCGTAAAGCCCACCGCCAAGGCCCCCGTCACCTTTCAGGAGGAACTCTCATGGTGATTTTTGACGTGCGTCGCATCGCGCTGCGATTGAGCGGGGCGTTTGTCGTGGGCGCTGTTCTTGCGTTGCTTCAGGCGATCATCGTTGCGGCCCCAGCGCGCTGCGCCGAGCCGCTCAAGAAGCCGACCGAGGCCGACTTTTACAAAATCGAACAACTAAAAATCCCGCCGGATGCCTTTCTCGAGGTGGGAGCGCTCGAATGGCTCCCCGATAATAAGATCGCTGTCGCCAGCCGGCGGGGGGAGATCTGGATCGTCAGCGATCCGGCCGGGAGCGAGCCGACCTGGACGCGCTTTGCCCACGGGCTCCACGAAGTGCTGGGCCTGGCCTGGAAGGATGGCTGGCTCTATGCGACGCAGCGGCCGGAGGTGAGCCGGCTCAAGGACACCGACGGCGACGGCGAGGCGGACGAGATCGAGACCGTGGCCGATGGCTGGGGGGTGTCGGGCGACTACCACGAATATGCGTTCGGATCGAAGTTCGACGCCGAAGGGAATCTGTGGATCGTGCTCTGCCTGACGGGGAGCTTTTCGAGCGAGGTGCCGTTTCGTGGCTGGGCGATGCGCGTCACCCCCGACGGCCGCACGATCCCCACCACCTCCGGCGTCCGGTCCCCCGGCGGGATCGGCTTTGATTGCTCCGGCAAGGTGCTCTACACCGACAACCAAGGGCCGTGGAACGGATCGTGCGCGCTCAAAGAACTGCGGCCGGGGGAGTTCGTCGGCCATCCAGGCGGGTTCAAGTGGTATGACCTCGCGCCCGAAATGGGGCCGAAGCCGACCGAGCCGAGGAGCGGCAGCCGGTGGGCGGAGGAGATGAAGCGGATCCCCGAGTATCGCCCGGCGGTCGTCGTTTTCCCCTACGACCTGATGGGGAAGAGTGCGGCGGGGGTGGTGGGTGATACGACCGACGGGAAGTTCGGGCCGTTTGCCGGGCAGGTGTTCGTCACCGATCAGTCGCATTCGGTCCTCATGCGCTGCAGCCTCGAGACGATCGACGGCATCATGCAGGGGGCTTGCTTTCCCTTCCGGGAGGGCTTTGGGAGCGGATCGCTCGCCGTTCAATTCGCCCCCGACGGCTCGCTCTATGTCGGCGGCACCAACCGCGGGTGGGGCTCGCGCGGTGGTGGCGACTACGCCCTCGAACGGCTCGTGTACACCGGCAAACTGCCGTTCGAGATCCGCGCCATGAAAGCGCTCCCCGACGGCTTTGAACTCGAGTTTACAAGCCCGGTCGATAAGGTCACGGCGATCGATGTGAAGAGCTACGCGGCGCGGGGCTTCACCTACATCTTCCAGGCCGACTACGGCAGCCCGGTGGTCGACGAGGCGCCGTGCCCGATCGTGGCGGCGACGCCGAGTGCCGACGGCCTGCGGGTGAGACTCGTCATGGACAACCTCCGCGAGGGAGTGATCCACGAGCTCAAGTGCCCCGGCGTGCGAAGCGCTCCCTCAGGCGATGTCGTGGCTGGTCTCGCGCTCCTCCACGACACCGGCTGGTACACGCTCAACCGCCGGCCGAAGTGACGG
>JBAWVV010000571.1:0-2672 GCA_037147115.1 Planctomycetia bacterium
GTCGAGTACATCCGGAAACTCGGCGACCTGCCGGAGAAGGGTCCGGAGCGGCTCGCCTTCTTCCAAGACTATCTCGAGGACGAAGACGAGACGCTCGCCCGCGACGCCTACGATGAGTTTGCGATCGCTCCCTACGCCGACGTGCGGGGGCTGAAGGAGAAGATGAACGCGGCCAAGCTCCTCTCCTGGATCGAGAGTCCGAAGGTGCAGGCCAACCGCCGCCGTCTCTATGCCACGATGCTCGGCGTCTGCGGGTCAGGGGATGACGCCGAGCGGATCGGGAAGATCCTCTCTGGCGAGGGCCTCACCCCGGAACAGCTCGAGGCTCGCAGCGGGCTCGACGCACTGATCGCCTGCTACGTGGCCCTCAAGGGACCGGAGGCGCTCGACCTCGTCGACCGGCTGTTCCTCGACCGGCAGGGCCGCGACGTGCCGTTCACCGAGACCTACGCCGCGGTGATGGCGCTGCGATTCCTCGGCGAGGAATCGGATCTCGTTCCCAAAGACCGCGTGCTGGCATCACTACGGCTGCTGCTCCAGGAACCGAAACTCGCCGACCTCGTGATCGCCGACCTCGCCCGCTGGCAAGACTGGTCGGCCATCGACCGGCTCGTCACGCTTTTCAAGGAGGCACAGGCGGACAACATCTTCGTCCGCGAGCCGATCGTGAACTACCTCCGCGCCTGCCCGCTCCCCGAGGCGGCCGCAGCGATCACGGAACTGGAAACGATCGACCCCGAGGCGGTCCGCCGGGCCGCCACGCTCGCGGGCATCGCCGGGCTCGTCGCCTCCGGCACGTCGGCGGCAGCCGCCGAGCCAGAAGACGCCGACGACAACTCCGGCCGCAGCCTCGACGCCCCGCCCCCGGACGCGGCCGAGGGATCCCTGCCGATCGCCATGGCACCGGTGCTCGCCGACGACGAAGCCACCGACGACATGCCTGGCCGCGACCCTGCGAAACCCGTCTCGGAGGCCCCGGCATCTGCCATGCCCACCACGCCCGCCGGCGCGCCGCGGTGGAAGTGGATCCTCTGGGGCGCCGTGGTGCTCGCGATCGCGTTGGTCTCCCGCGCCGCAATGCGAACCGCACCCGCCGGCAACCGCTGACCCCATGGACACGAGCCTGTTTGATTCTTCGGCGCGGCCCGCTCGCCAGGACGCAGAGTCCCGCGAGGAGGGAGATTCGTATCGCGCGATCTCGGGTGCAGCGATTGCCGCAGCGGCCGTGGCCGCGGTGTCACCGGTGGCGTTCCTCGGCTGGTGGCTGGTCGCCGTGCCACTTGTCGGCGCCGTGCTCGCTGGGATCGCGCTGCGCGACATCGCCGCCCGCCATCCCCTGCTGACAGGCCGACTGCTGGCCGTGGCGGCCCTCGTCGTGTCGCTCATCACGCTCGCGGCCAGCGTCGCCTCCCACGCCCATGAATACGCCACGGAGCTTCCGGAAGGCTTTGTCCGACTCTCCTACGCCGACCTCCAGCCGGCCGAGGGCGAAGCCGCGACCCACGTGCCCGATTCGGCCAGCGGCGTGAACGGCCGCGATGTGCTGCTCAAGGGCTACATCTATCCCGGCAAGCAGCAGCACGGCCTCGTGCAGTTCCTGCTCGTCCGCGACCAGGGCGACTGCTGCTTCGGCGGCAACCCCAAGATCACCGACCGGGTGCTCGTGCAACTGTCCGACCCGGCGGGCATCGACTTCACGCCCTCCCTCGTGAAGGTCGCCGGCCGGTTCCGCGTGCAGCCAGCCGGCACGGCCGACATCGCCGGCGGCGTGCTCTATCACCTCGATGCGGCGAGCGTCCGCTGACATGACCTCCCGCACGACACGCTGTGTTCTTCTCCTCATCGCCTCGTGCCTCATCGTCGGCTGTGGAAACCCTCAGCCGCCGGCCGCGGATCCCCAGCCGGCACCAGACTCGCCGGCCGTCGCGCCGTCTGGCCCGGCGGCCGTCGCGCCGCCAGCCCGAGCCGCGGGCACCGCCGCCATCCGCGAGATCACGTTCGACGACATCAAGCTCGAGATGCAGAAGGGTGAGCCCTTCACCCGCGACCGGCTCACCCCGCGGGTCGTAGACCTCGAGCGGCAGCAAGTCCGCATCCGCGGCTACATTCTTCCGAGCTTCCAGCAGAGCGGCCTCACCCAGTTCGTTCTCGTCCGCGACAACCAGGAGTGCTGCTTCGGCCCCGGTGCGGCCCTCCACGACTGCGTCGTCGTGCGGATGCAGCCCGGCCGGACGGCTGACTTCTCGATCCGGCCGGTCGCCGTCGAGGGGCGGTTTCGGGTGGAGGAACTCCGCGGTCCGGACGGCCGTCATCTGGCGATCTACGCCCTCGACGGCGAACGCGTGCAGTAGCCGACAAAAAGTCGCGACGTCAATCCTGCTGGCTCTCTACCGCCCGCTGGTGCTACCATCGCGACGATCCCGCAGGCCCGATTCCCGGGGCGGCGAACCTCCTCCACCTGATCGCCCATGAATCTCTTCGACCCCGAGTCGTGGTACTGGCTCTACGACGTCCCGCCGTTCCGGCTGTCCCTGCTCTTCGTCACGGTGTTCGTCGGGTTCTATTGGGTCGGCTCGATCGTCGTGCGGCCGATCCTGCGGCAGTTCGTCAAATACACGCCGGGCTCCAATGACATCGTCGGCTACGTGCTCTCCTGCTTCTGCGTGTTCTAC
>JBAWVV010000572.1:0-2668 GCA_037147115.1 Planctomycetia bacterium
CTGAAGTGGCGTTTTTCTTGCCGTCGGCGCAGAGTCTCTCCGAGTCGGGCCACCTAGCGGCTTCGTGGTGACCCCGCGTCGGGCAGGACTCAGAGGCTGTGAATGTCGATCGCGGGCAGCTCTTCGGGCGACGATTGAAAGACATCGCCATCGTCATGCACCTGGACAAGTTCGTGCCAGTCGGTGGGTGGGCCTCGAGCGGGAGAGACCGGCGGCGGTTCGAGCGGTTCGCCGAGATGTGTCAGGATCTTCCGAATCGTCCCCGGCTCTGTGATGAACGCGATCAGCCGGATGTCGCCACCGCACGCTGGGCACTCGAGCGGAAACTCCTCCCCCACCCGCGCCATCAGCTTGGCCCAGGCAATCCGGGAGGTGTCGTGCGAGCGGGGCTTTTGATGCGCGTCACAACAGCCTCCAGTGTCGCGACCTTCGTTCCCATGCCCGCCGTTCGCGGCCTCCCGTGGCTTGCCAATGTTCCCGATGGCCAGCGCCGTGACGGCTTTTCGCAGCTTGTGGTTCGGCGCGAATACTCCGTGGTAGCGATGCCGGTGCTTCCGCGGCGGCGGGACGAGATCGGCGAGCCTGTCCAAAAACTCAAACGGCGTGAGCTCGACGACGCCATTGGCCCCCGGCCGCGTGGACTTGCGGCCGCGGCCGGGCCCGACCCAGGTGGCGGCTTTGTGCCGAGGCAGCACGTAGCGGACGCCGGCAATCCGGCCGGCTGGGCCGCGGATCACGGACAGTCGCTCCAATGCAAAGGGCGGCCGGGCGCAGTATCGGAGAAGATGCTCAAGACTCTGGAAATAGCTGGGCACATCGCGGTCGATGAGTGTGATCCGGACACTGGCGTCGACTGAAAACCCGCTGTTCTCCCAGGCGAGCATGTCGGCGGCGGCCGCGGCGTCGAGCAGGCCCGCAAGCCTGAACCATCGGATCATGCGGCGGCGTACCCGCTCGGTGAGCGTGGCCAGATCAGCCTGCGTGATCGATCGTGCGGGCAGGAACGCCGGCGGGGTGTCACACGCTGCTTCGGCAGCAGCCGGCACGAAGACGCCGTCGGTTACGCATGCGTGGAGGTGCACGTGGTGGTTGAGCGCGGAGCCGAAGCGGTGCAGGAAGGAGACGGCGCCGAGCCTCGGGCGGGAAGCACTCGGCGTGTCGGCAGCAGCGGTGACACCGGAGGCCGTGATCAGAGTCCGCTCGATCTCAGCAAGAAAGATCTTCGTGAGGGCGTTGACAGCTGCGGGCCGGTCGGCAAGCATGCCGCGCAGGCGCTTGGGTACGGAGATCACCCACTGCCGCACGGGCACCGGCGGGATGACATGATCGGCAAGATGCGCGGCGGTCTGCGTCATGTGGCGACCGTTGCAGGACGGGCAGACGCCGCGGCCCTTGCAGGAGAATGCCACGACGAACGCCTGGCCGCAGCCCGTGCAGCGAGCACGGGCGAATCCGAAGCAGAGGAGGCCGCACTCGAGATAGCCGCGGAGTTCCTCCTCGACGGAGCCCGGCACGGGCCGCTCGGCGGCTTCTCGCCAGGCGAGCCAGTTCTCGAGGTTCTCGGAGACCACTCTGTGGAGCGGCGTCTTCTCTGGGCGGCGGCGCTCGTAACGCCGTGACGGCGCGGGGCCGCCGTGCGGGCGGAGGCGGCTTCGCGCAGAAAACCCTGTGAACGCGACTGCGGCGACCATGGGCAGACCGGAGGGTGGACGGGGTATGTGTTCGCCTGTACACTAGTGCACCACCGCCCCCGATGCGAATGCGACCCAGCCGCTTGCCTCGGCCTCGACTGGCGGCAGCACGTTGTCCGCGATCCCGCCCTCACGCGTCCCAGGCCTGGGGTGGCCACGGCGGCAGGGTGTACGCAACAGCCATGGCCGCGATGACGCTTGAGGTTTATTATCGCCATTTACCCATGCACCGGCAGGTGGCAGACGTGACGTCGCTGCTGCAGTGAAAAGCGGTGCGGCTACAATTGTCATGAGTGCATCAGTCTTGTCGATGCCTTGAAGAAGGAATCGACCCGAGAATTTTTGGGTGATTGTTGCGAATCGGTGAGCGCACACCACCGCCATGGGGTCCGGGGAGCGGATGGAGCCGAGTCAGCCCCTGGAGATCCGCCGCCGGGCCCGCTTGACGGCCTTGGCGTCAACTCTGGCCTGCCGCTCCTCGACCCGGTAGATCCGAATCGCCTCGGGGTGCGATTGCTTCCAGACGTCAGGGCGAAGGTCGTCGTAGTTCGTCTCACCAGCCAGCAGCCGATCGAGGACATCCTTCACGTAGACGAAGATGTCGAGGTCGTTGCGATGGGCGCTGCTCACGAGCGACATGAGATCAGCAGCGCGGTAGCCCGCAGCGACGCTGCCAATGAACATCCAGTTCTTGCGGCCCAAGGCCACTTGCTTCATCAGCTGTTCGGTCTCATTGTTGTCGATCGGCATCAGACCGTCGTCGAGGTAGACGAGCAGGTGGTCGAACTGATTCCGCAGGTAGGTCAGCGCCTCCCCGAAGAGCTCTTTTGGCATCACGTTCATCATCGCTTCGCTTGCAAGATACGCCCGCATCCGCTCCCAGATCGGACGCGACTCTGCCTGCCGGAGAGCCAAGCGCTCTTCGGGCGTGAAGGCCTTGGCACGGTCTTCGATGTCGTAGAGCTGCCGGAACATGG
>JBAWVV010000573.1:0-2663 GCA_037147115.1 Planctomycetia bacterium
CGTCAGACCGAGGAGACGCTGGAGTTCGAACCGGCTCTCGAGTGTGTCGACCTCGAAACCCAACTCCGAGACGAACTCCGTCAACTGGCGGAGCTTGCGCGGATCGGGGGGGGCATGGACGCGGCGCAGGAATCCCGCCCCGGCTGCCGACAGGCGCTCGGCGACGGCCTCGTTCGCCGAGAGCATGAACTCCTAGATGATCTGATGGCTCTCGGTGTTGGCGACGACGTGGGCACCGGACACCCGTCCATCCCGGTCGAGATCAACCTTCACCTCTGGCATGTCGAGCTCGAGGGCCCCGCGGTTCTTTCGCCGGCGGCGGAGGATGCGGGACAGATCGCGCATCCGCTCGAGGAGCGTGCGCACCTCGCCGGTCATCTCGACCTCGGGCGTGCCCGGGTCGGCGAGGAACTGATCGACCTCTTCGTAGGTGAAGCGGCGACAGCTGCGAATCGCCGTCCGTTCGACGTCGGTGTGGACGGGGATCCCGTCGGCGCTGAACTCGATCCAGCAGGTCCGCGCGTAGCGCACTCGCCCCGGCTGGAGGCTGGCGAGGTTGTTGGAGACGATTTCCGGGAGCATCGGGATCACCCGGTCAGGGAGATAGACGCTCGTGCCACGGGCGAGCGCCTCCTGGTCGACCGGCGCCCCCTCCGGCACGAAGTGGGCAACGTCGGCGATGTGGACCCCGAGGAGCCAGTGATCGCGCTCCAGACGCTCGAGCGAAATCGCGTCGTCGAAGTCGCGGGCATCGACCGGATCGATCGTGATGATCGTCCGCGCCGTCAGATCCCGTCGATCGGCCGGGACCGCCTCGGTGAACCGTGCCGCCTCGGCCCGGGCGGCGTCGAGAACGGCGTCGGAGAACGGGCCGGGGAGACCGAACTCGTGGATGATTGAACGGGTGTCGACCCCCGGCTCCCCAGCTTGCCCGAGGACCTCGATGATCACCCCTTCGCCGTCCCGCAGATGGGTGGGGAAGCGGACGATCTCGACGACGACCTTGTCATCCTCGCGGACCGACTTGGCCCCGGGATCGCCGACCGACACCGGCCGCGGGAACGACGTGCCGTCGATCTGCACCCAGCCCGAATTGGCGGCGACGAAAAAACTGCCAACGAACCTGGTCTTCGCCCGGCTCACCACCTCGACGATCTCGCCCGACAGACCGGGGCGGCGGAAATCACGCCCCCGCGAGAGCCGGACCCTGACGGTGTCGCCGTTGACCGCATCGAGACAGGCCGACTGGGCGATATGGACATCCCCCTCCCGGCTCCCCGCGGCGGCCGTGAGCGGATGGACGAAGCCGTAGCCTCCGGCGGCGCGGCGGAAGACCCCGACGACATCGTCGCGCCCCCCTTCGGGCTTGCTTCCCGCCGGTGCCCCGGGGGCCGTCCGGCCCACCGCGCGCTTGCCGCGGCGGCCGTCGGACGATCGTTCCTGCTCATCGCTCGCCATCGGTGGCCTCCAAGGTTTGGTCGGGAACCGCGCCCGGGGGACGGGAAATCAGCCGCGCCCGCGGAAGAACTTCCGCCCGAGCGACTGCTGGTACTGGGTCCAACCGCCGTCGATCGCCGCTTCGTTCTGGAGAAGCTGAAGCACGCCGGCGAGCCGCGCGTCCATGTGATCGAGGTGATGGAGGGCGAGGGCCTCGAGGGTCATGGGGAGCTTCGGCGCCCCATATTCGTACTGCCCGTGATGACTTGCCACCATGTGCTTGATCCGCACCGCCAGATCGGTATCGAACGGCTTGCCGGTGCGGGCCTCGACCTGGGCGATCTTCACCTCGAGCTGCTCCAGCCCGAGGAGGACATGCCCGAGGAGCTGCCCGACGTCGGTATACGAGAAGCCGTTTTCACTCTCCAGCTCGAGCGTCTTCCCCAGATCGTGGAACAGGACCCCGACGAGGAGGAGATCGCGATCGAGCGCCGGATAGAGCGGGGCGACCCGGTCGGCGAGCCGGAGGAGATTGACGACATGCTCGAGGAGCCCGCCAGCATGGGCGTGATGGTGCTTGACCCCGGCCGGGCAGCGGCAGAAGACCGTCATCAGGGCCCCGTCGGCGAGCACTTCGTCGGCGAGCTCCCGGAGCTGCCCCGGCGGGATTGTCGCCAGGAGCGTTGCCAGCTCCCCCCGCAGCCGGACAACGTCGGCCGCCGAGAGGACCTGAAACTCCGACTCATCGACGACGCGCGGATCGATCCGCCCGATCCCCTGGATGATGAGCTGGAGATTCCCCGAGTAGAGTTGCGTCATCCCCTCGACCCGGACGTAGTCGCCGTCGTCGAAGGCCTCGAACTCGACATCCGAGGCGTTCCACATTCTGCCGGTGATCGCTCCGCTCCGGTCGGCAAGTTCGACCTGGAGATAGAGCTGGCCGTTGCGGTTCGGCCGGAGTTGCTTGTGGGTGGCGAGGAAAACCTGGTCGACCGCGGTCTGCGGTGCCAGTTCCGTGACCCGTCGTCGCTGGGACGGGGGGCGGCCCGCACGGTTCGGGGAATCGGCAGGCGACATGCGGGATCCGGAGTGGGGTTGGCGGAAGAAGCGGAAAGCAGGACGATTTTATCAGGCGCCGAGCGGCCGTGCCGCCGGCTCCGCGGAAAAACGGCGCAACGACTACAATCCCGCCGCCGCGGTTCCCCCCGATGGCCCCGCTTTCTGCC
>JBAWVV010000574.1:0-2642 GCA_037147115.1 Planctomycetia bacterium
TGTCGGCGTCGCATCCCACCGGCGCCCGCACCGACCCTTTTCCATCGCTCGTCGATGCGCAGGCGGCGATCCGGGCACGGTTGGCAAACGGTCCCCAGCTTCGCGACATCGTCGTCAACATCCGCGGGGCCACCTACGACCTCAATGGCCCGGTCGTCTTCTCGGCAGCCGATTCCGGCAGGAACGGCCGCACCGTCACGTGGCAGGCGGCGCCTGGCGAGACGCCCGTGTTCTCGGGTTCCCGACCGGTGACGAATTGGCAGCTTGTCCTCGACCCGCACCTTTATGGCCTCGGCTTTAACGCCGTCTGGAAGGCCGACGTCAGCAGCCTCTCGGTCGCCGGCCGCTCCGAGCTGCGTGCCCGGCAGCTCTCCATCGACGGGGTCCGTGGCACGATCGCCGAGTCAAATCCCTCCGCTATGCCGGGTGACCAGGCGCCGACGTACCCCTTCGGATTCCGGCCCTTGAACGGACAGTACACTTTTTTCGACGGCGGGCAGCCCGTCGTCGGCGTCGCCTACAGCAATCCCTTCGACCTGTTCAACACCAATCCGATCGACTGGCGTTTCCCAACATCGTGGGACCAGGTCGAGGGCCTGAACGACCCGCGACGGCAGCAGGATGTCGAGGCGGTGGCTCGGATGCAGTGGCGGGAGTTTCGCATGCCCGTGGAGGCGATCGGCGGCTACGACCCCTTTCAGATCGTGAACATGCCAAGCCTGTTCGACGACGTGTCCGTCGGCATGATCACCATGCAGGCAGACCCGTGGTATGCCGCGTCGCTGGGGGTCGCGCCCCAAAACGCCTCGCCTGGGGCACCGCCACAGGAGCCCCTCGCACCCGCCATCTGGAACCCTTGGCGGATCACGCAGTTTGCCAACTCCTACCAGTTTCTCGATCAGCCCAACGAGTGGTACCACGACCGCGTCGGCCGGAGCGTGTACCTCGTCTGCGCGCCCTTCGTGAATCCCAACCTGCTGGACGTGGAGATTCCCGTGGCGGAATCGCTCCTGCAGGTGCAGGGCACGGCCGCCAACCCCGTGCGCAATCTCGCCTTCAAGGGCATCACGTTCACCGGCGCTACCTGGCTCGACCCGAGCTTTGGCGCGGGCTACGTGCCCGACCAGGCGGGCGTCCTCATCGACGCCGGCCGGAACCCGGTCACGGGTGATTTCCTCAACGAGCTCACCACGACCGGCCACAGCAAGTTCACGAAGGCGACGCCCGGCAACGTGGCGGTGGCCTTCGCCCGCAACGTCGAGTTCAGCAACAACGTGTTTCAGAACCTCGGCGGTGTGGGGCTCCAGCTTGGAATGGGCGCGCAGGGCGTGCGCGTGATCCGCAACACCTTCACGTCCATCTCGTCGTGCGCCATTACGGTGGGCGGCGCCTCGTGGTGCCGAGTCGACGCCTCGATCGATCCCAACCAGCCGCAGACCAAGTGGGTGATCGACCCCGTCCGGCGAATCACCGTCCTCGGTACCGACGCCTTTCCCGGCGACCGGCGGGCCGCCGTTGCCGACAACGTGATCCTCCAAAACACGATCACCGGCACTGGGGAGGACTACGTGGATGCCTCCGGCATCTTCGTGGGATTCGCGCGGAACACCCGGATCGAAAACAACCGGATCAGCGACACCTCGTGGTCGGGCATGCAGATCGGCTGGGGCTGGGGGCTGGTCGACAGCCCGCGATTCCCCGGGCAGCCCAACAGCACGGTCTCCTCCTGGCTCCCGACGGCCCTGGGGGTGCCCACGGCGCTTGGCGGCACGAAGGTGATCGGCAACGTGATCACGAACTTCGTTACGCAGGTCTACGACGGCGGTGCGATCTACACGGCCGGCGCCCAGGGCAGCAGTTGGGCCAACGCCACGGTGATCAAGGGCAACGAACTCCACTCCAAGCGGCCCCTGGCGGGCAGCAACGTGATCTACACCGACGGCGGCACGCGGTGGGTGATCGTCCAAAACAATCTGCAGTACGACAACCAGCGGGGCCAATTCTGGATGGGGGCGGATTTCAGCCTCTTCGATCGCCTCAACGTCAACTCCTCGAACGTCTACGGCTTCTTCCCGCTCATCAACGGCATCAGCTACGGGAGCGAGATTGGCGGCTGCATCCCGGCGGGCAACATCCGGTATGTGGGCAATCTCTGGGAGAACCGCTGGGCGGGTACGTCATACCCGTTCCCGCTGGCCCGCAGGGACGATCCCACGATCCCGGCCTTTGCCAACGTTTCCGACTGGCCGAACAACCCGCTCTTCTACAACCCTGCGCCGCAGCCCTACTACGGGCTGACGACCGGTCTGTCGTTCGTTCGCAACAAGTTTCTCCTCTTCAATCAGGGGGGCGATAACCCGGCGATCAGCGCATGGCGCGCCCGCCAGGGGTATGGCACGCGGTGGAAGCCTGGCGCCGACTGAAGCCTGGGGGCTGACAATCTCACGAAGATTTATCTCCACGAGATTGAGCGACTGCTTCTCGCTGCGGCGGGCGTGACATGTGACGTCGCCACGCTGCCCACAACTTTGGTGCCCGCCCTGTGCGGCTACCGTCCAAGGAACCCCGGCGGGAACCGGTCAACGTGCCCGACGACGCTCCCAGCACCCCAGCGCCGCGATCACCAGCCCCAAGGCGCTCCC
>JBAWVV010000575.1:0-2639 GCA_037147115.1 Planctomycetia bacterium
GTCAACGGTGTCGTCGGCGCCAACTGGGAGTGGGGGAAGCGCTCGACGCTCACCGCCGCCTACGTGACGCCGCTGGGCGGTGGCGTCGACCGGTGGTTCGATGGCGAAGCTCGTCTGTTCTACAACTGGCGCTTCGGCCCCCAGTCGAACCTCACCCGGGCCCAGTTCTGAGGGGAAAAAGGTGCCAGCCACCAAATCTGGGTAAGCTGCCAGATTCTCCAATTTTGGTGGCTGGCACCGTTTTTCCCTGGCACCGTTTTTCCCGTTTTTCACCTTCAAGGGTTCGACCCCGCGGGAGGCTGGTGGCGTTTTTATCGACGGCGCCGGTTGTTCCTCCTCATCCTCCGGCGAGGGCGGACACGATCGTGGAGGTCGATGGAGTCCCAGGGTAGCTTGGGGAAAAGGGCTATTCAGCCGGGCGGGCAGGAGCAACGACGATGAGGGCTTCTTGGCGGGAATGGTGGGGGAAAACCGCCCTCAAGGGGGCCAAGCGGCCGGGCCGCCGCCACACCCCGGCCCGGCTCGGGGCGGAGGGGCTCGAGCCGCGGGCGATGCTCGCGGCCGACCAGCTTTCGACCGTCGAGGTCGAGGCGCTCCTGAATCGCGCCAGCGCCGTCACCCCGAGTAACGACGCCATCATTGCCGTCGTCGATTGCACCGGGCAGATCCTTGGGGTGCGGACCGAGTCGGATGTCAGCTTCGCCGACAACAAGACGCTCGGGTTTGCCATCGACGGGGCGGTCGCCAAGGCCCGCACCGGCGCCTTCTTCTCCAACAATCAGGCGATCCTGACCTCGCGGACCGTCAGCCACATCAGCCAGAGCACCGTCACGCAGCGCGAGATGCAGGCTGACCCCAACAGCACGATCGACACGATCCAGGGCCCCGGATACGTAGCGCCAGTGGGGCTCGGCGGGACCTTCCCCCCGGGGATCATCAACACGCCGCTGGTCGATCTGTTCGGGATCGAGCACACGAACCGGGTGAGCGTGCTCAAGCCGGGCGTGCTCCCCACCGATCCGTTCGATGCGGCGAACTTCATCATCGATCGCAGGTCGTACTCCGCCCAGGTGGCAGGCACCTACGGGGCCGTCGGTTCGCAGGCGGGCCAGCTGCCCCAGCCGATCGCCCGCGGCATCGCCACCCTCCCCGGGGGGATCGCCATCTACCGCGCCGGCACCAATGAGGTCATCGGCGGCCTGGGGGTGTTTTTCCCCGGGAAGGATGGGACGGCGAGCTTCGAGCAAGGGTTTGTCGCCACCGCCACGCAGACCCGGCAGAACCGGCTCAACGCGCCAAAGGCACTCGAGGCGGAGCTGATCGCCCTCGAGACCCTTCTCCCGATGAACGTGGGGAGGCCGGCGGTGGTCGACGTGCCGCTCGTGAAGGGTTCGACGCTGGCGTTGATCACGCTCGCGCCGAGCGAAAACATCCTCACCCGTACGTACAACCCGAACGGCAGCCTCCTGCAACGTGCCAATATCGGGTACCAGCTTCCGCTGACCGCCCCGCTCTCTGTTTCCCAGACCCAGGGACTCGTCAACAAGGTCAACAATGCCGCGAGAATCAACCTCGGCGGGATCGCGTTGCAGAGCTTCGGCCCACAGGCCGGTCCTCTTGGTGTTCAGACACTGTTCACGCTGGCGGGCAAGCTCGGCCCCGGGACGGTCAGCGGCAGCGATCAGCCGGTCAAGGGGGCCGTAACCGTTCTGGATGGAAAGCTCCAAGCCGACGGCTGGCTCGTGCCGGCGACGGCGGGGAGCGAGCTGACGGCGGCCCAGGTCGAGGCGATCATCAACCAGGGGATCGTCGAGGCGGGGAAGACCCGAGCCCAGATCCGCATCCAGCCGACCGGCACGAAGATGGTTCTGGCAGTGAGCGACTTCGACGGCACCATCCTCGGGCTCTACCGGATGAGCGGCGCTACCGTGTTCTCGATCGACGTCGCCGTCGCCAAGGCGCGAAACACCGTCTACTACGCCTCGGCCGATCTCCAGCCGGCCGACCAGGTGGGCACCGTCCCCTTCGGCACGGCGTTCACCAATCGCACCTTCCGCTACCTCGCCTCGGCCCATGATCCCTCGGGCAACACCGCCGCCGGACCGGGGGCGTTTTCCATCCTGAAGGATGCGGGGATCAACCCGAAGACCGGGCTGAACGTCGGCGCGCCGAGACCGGCATCGTCGTTCACCACCGTGCTCGGATACGACTCCTTCAATACGGGAAGCAATTTCCACTCGACGGTCATGCCTCGGGAAAACCAGAACGGCGTCGTCTTCTTCCCCGGCAGCACAGCCCTTTATGTGGGGCGGAAACTGTCGGGCGGATTCGGTGTCAGCGGGGACGGCGTCGATCAGGACGACGTCGTCACCTACTACGCCGCCGCTGGAAGCGCCCAGGGGAACTTCAACGCTCCGACCGACCTGCGGGCCGACAACTACCTCGTCAGCAGGATCCGCCTGCCGTACGTGAAGTACTCGCGGAATCCGTTCACCGGGGCGTCGTGACGCCGACGGTGCCGTCGAGAAAGAGCGGGCCGTCGTGGCGCCCGAGCGCCGCACGGGCGGTACTTGAGACTTTTTGCAGCCCGGCGAGCGACAGAGGCCCGCGGTGCGCGGCGAGCCGGGCGGCCGGTTCGT
>JBAWVV010000576.1:0-2633 GCA_037147115.1 Planctomycetia bacterium
GGCTCGAGTCGGTGGTGGGGTCGGTCATTGGCACGGTCCTGAACACCGGCACCGTGACCGGCGGCGCCTACGGTGCAGTGCTCGCCACGACCGGCACGGTGACCAACGCCGTCGGGGCGCTGATCACCGGCTCGGCGAACGAGGGTGTCTATCTCCACGGAGGCGAGACGCTCACGCTTCTCGACAACGCCGGCACAATCACCGCCGGGGGCAATGGGGTGTATGGCGTCGCGGGCTCAACGATCGGCAGTCTCAGCAATTCAGGCACGATCCAAGCTGGGGGCAACGGTCTGCAGTTGGCCGCATCGGGCACGGTGACGAACCTCGCTGGGGCCCTGATCAGCGGGACCGTAGGCGACGCGATCGTGACCACCGGTTCGGTCCAGCGGATCGACAACGCCGGCTCGCTCACCGGCGGAAACTTTGGTATCCAGGTCATTGCGGGTAGCCACGTCGAACTCATCGACAATGCCGGACTGATCAACGGCGGGAGCAGGGGTCTTTTCACCCAATTTGGCGGCTCGGTGACCACCCTCACCAATTCCGGCACGATCCAGGGAGGTCTCGCCGGCGGCAGTGTCAGAATGACAAGCGGGACGCTCACCAACAGCGGCCTGTTCACGGGGACCTACCAAGGTCTGACGACCGCAGGGACCGTCGACACGCTGACCAACACCGCCGCTGGTCGGATCGAGGGTGGGCTCACGCTGAACGGAGTGACAACGACGGTCGTCAACGATGGCCTGATCAGCGATCCTACGGGGGACGGGCTCGATCATTACGGAACGACCGGGACGATCACCAACAACGGCACGATCACGGGGGCGTGGGGCGTTTATCAGGACGGCACGCTGACAACCTTCACGAACTCCGCCAGTGGTCTGATCCACGGAGACGACATCGGCTTCTACGCCGACTACACCGTCGACGCTATCGACAACTATGGGACGATCACCGGCAATATCACGGCCGGTGTCGAGTTCGACACCAGTTTCAGCAATATCGGCGTTCTCACCAACCATGCCGGGGCGCTGATCGAATCGTCGGCGGGCGATGGGGTTCTTGTCGGAACCTACGGCAATACCTACGCCGCTGACACCGTCTCCAACGCCGGCTCGATCCGCGGGGCGAACTCGGGCGTGCGGGTGGAAAACGGCAGGCTGCTGTCGCTGGTCAACACCGGGACGATCGCTTACAGCGGCACCGGGAGCGGCCCGGCGGTTCGCGTCGGCCCGTCCGGCATTCTCGGCGACGCCTCCGGCGCCAAGGGACCGGCGATCGTGAGCACCGCGGCTGGCGCCCTGCTCGCTGGTGGCATCATCAACACGGGCACGATCAATCAGGGCTTCCGGATTGGGAATCAGAATGTCTCCGTCGGGGCGGGGAGCGGCTTGGGGGTGTTTGACGGCGGCACGCTCAACGTCGTCAACGGTAACCTGACGTTTACCGACGGCACGCTCAAGCTCGGGTCTGACGTGTCGGTCAACGGCGGCACGGGGCTTTTCTCAACAATGCGACGCTCGACCTGCTCGCCAGCCAGACGGTGACCGGCAACTTCCAGCAGTCGTCCTCGGGCACAGCGCTGGTCGAGCTGCTGGGGCTGACGCCGGGGAGCTACGGCCACCTCGGTGTCACCGGTGTTGCCGACTTTGCCGGTGCCCTGGCTCTCAACGACTCGCAGCTTTCCGGTGGGATCGCCCCGGGCGAGACGTTTGAGCTGTTCAGCTTCGCCTCCTACACCGGGGGCTTCAGCTCACTGTTGGTCAACGGCTCGGCCCTCTCCTCGCTCGGCACTGGTGCGTGGGCCTACGGAGGCCTGATCCTGACCGAGATCTGGACCGGGACAACGATGAGTCTGTCGGTGACCGGTACGTCGGCGGTGCCAGAGATCGACCCGGCCTCGGCGGGGAGCGTGGTAACGCTCGTCGGCGGAGTGCTTGCCCTCCTCGAGCGCCGGCTGCGGCGTCGCGGCCGGGCTCCTCTCCAGGCCGGCTGAGCATAGACGCCGGGGCGATCGGGCTACCAAGACCGCCGCAGAACGGCCGCCGCTGACCGGGCGGAGACCCCCCGCGCCGCCATGGCGCGGGGGCCGTCGTATCCTGGTGGAGGCTTGGTCCTTTAGGACGTCGTTTGGCAGCTTGAAAGGCCCATGCATTCCCTAGGGAGATGCACCCGTGACCGAAGTGACGATGCAAATCCCGGAGTCTGCCTTCTCCGCGATGCATGCTGCGCCGAGTGAATTCGCAAGAGAGATGCGAATTGCGGCAGCCGTGAAGTGGTACGAGCTCGGCCGGGTGTCTCAAGGACGAGCCGCTGAAATTGCAGGGCTTACACGCGCTGGCTTCATCGACGCCCTCGGCATCTATCGCGTGTCTCCCTTCCAGTGCACGGCCGATGAGTTGGCCAAGGACCTGGCCGATGCGGATTGACGACGTCGTCGTGAACGCGTCGCCGCTGATCCTTTTCCTGAAAAACTACGGGCGGGCGGACTTTGGCTTTCCGATGAGCTCGTGACCGCGTTCAAGGCCCAGGCGGGGGAGTAATGCGGATTACCCCGCGATCGACTTCTCGCCGCCAGGGGGCGCGTCAGCCGTCGGGATTGGCGAGGAGCTCGGCCAGCCGGGGGCGGAGGG
>JBAWVV010000577.1:0-2632 GCA_037147115.1 Planctomycetia bacterium
GGATCGCTCCCCGCCGGCACCCCCGCGACGATCTACCGCGACCTCCTCGAACGCACCCCCTGCCCGGCGATCGTCGACGCCCGCGGCCCGGAGCTCGTCGCGGCACTTTCCTGCCGACCGTTGATTGTGAAGCCGAATCGGGAAGAGCTGGCCAGAACGATCGGCCGTCCGCTCGGAAGCGAGGTCGATCTCCGCGTCGCCATGGAATCGCTTCGGGAGCGGGGGGCCGAATGGGTGCTCGTCACCGATGGGGCGAAGCCCGCGATCCTGCTCGGTCCGTCGGGCTGGTTCCATGTCGTGCCACCGCGCCCCGAGCGCGTCATCAATCCGATCGGCTGCGGCGATTGCCTCGCCGCGGGAATTGCCGATCAGATCGCCCGCGGCCGGGAGCCCCTCGAGGCGATCCGCTTCGGTATGGCCTGCGCGAGCTTCAACTGCGGCACCCTCCTCGCCGGGCGTCTGGATCGATCGGCGGTCGATCGCCTGTCGGGCTCGGTGGAAGTCGCCCGGATCGCCGTGGCCGGCGGAAAAACCTGATCGTGAAGGCTATACTCCGAGGCCATGAATGAACCCCGGACGCCACGCCTTGATGCGAAAACAGCCAGCGTCTGGGATCTCGACGGCACCTTGCTCTCCACCGACGTGTTCGGTGAGAGCCTGACGAGACTTTTGCTCGGCCGGCCCTGGATGATTCCGCAGGTGCTCGTCTGGCTCGCCGCGGGGCGGTCCTCCTGCAAGGGGCACGTGGCGGCTGCCACCCTCGATTCCTGGACGCGTTGGCCGGTCCGCCCGGAGGCCGAGAGGCTGATCGCGGAGGCGCGACGCGCCGGGAATCCGGTGGTGCTGGCGACGGCGGCCCACGAGAGCGTGGCAGCGCGGATCTCGGCCGATCTGGGGCTGTTCGACGCCGTCCTCGCTTCCCATGCGGGGGTCAATCTCAAGGGGGCACGGAAGCTCCAGGCGGTCACCGATTGGGTCCGGGCGAACGGCTGCAACGGTTTTTCCTATGCGGGGGATGCGACCGCCGATATCCCCCTGTGGCAGGCGGCGGATCGCGTCATCGTCGTCGAGCCGACCGCCGGGTTGGAGCGCCGCGTGCGCGAGCTTGGCAAGCCCGTCGAGGTGATCGGGGAACGTCGGAGTATTCCACGGTCGCTCCTCCGGTCATTGCGGCCCCATCAGTGGGTCAAGAATCTCCTTGTCTTCCTGCCGATGATCCTGGCGCACAAGTTCGACGCCGCCACCATCACTGCGGTGATCTGGGCATTTGTGGCGTTCTCCGCCTGTGCCTCGACGGTCTATCTCGTCAACGACCTTGCCGATCTGCCTGCCGACCGGGAGCATCCCAAGAAGCGTCACCGCCCCTTGGCAAGCGGCCGACTGCCGATCACCTGGGCCGTCGCCGCTGGGGTGGGGCTGCTCCTCGGGGCCGCCATGATCTCCGCCATCGTTCTCGCGCCGACCTTTGGCCTGATCCTCGTGGCCTACATGGCCACCAACCTCGCCTACTCCACCTGGCTGAAGCGGAAGCCGATTCTCGACGTGCTGATGCTCGCGGGGATGTATGCCGTCCGGGTCGAGGCCGGCGGGATCGCGGCCGGTGTGCCGTTGAGTATGTGGATCCTCGCTTTTTCACTCTTCTTCTTCACATCATTGGCGTTTGCCAAGCGCTGTGCCGAGCTCCGACGGAACGCCTCCGATGGGGGGAATCGGCCAGCGGGGCGCGGCTATCTCGTTGAGGATCTTCCCATCCTCGAGGGCTTCGGTGCGGCCAGTGGCTACGTGTCAGTCCTCGTCCTCGCGCTTTACATGAACAGCCCTGAAATGCACACGCTCTACGGGGAGAGCCGGCTCCTCTGGCTCATCTGTCCGCTGGTGCTCTACTGGATCACCCGCGTCTGGCTCCTCGTGCACCGCGGTCATCTCGACGAGGATCCTGTGGTTTTTGCCATCCGTGACCGGGTCAGTCTCTGCATTGCCGGGGTCTGTTTCTGCCTCGTGATCATCGCGGGCCTGGTGCGAGAGGGGGTGGCAGCATGAGCCCCACTCTCCAGACGTTGAGCGGATGGGGGAGGTTTCCCGTTGGCGACGCCGTCGTCGCGACCCCGGCCGACCGGGCGGGGATGGCGCGCGTTGTGGAGGGGGATCACGGGGCCGGCCTCATCGCCCGCGGGCTCGGCAGGGCCTATGGAGACTCCGCCTTCGTCGCGGGGGGCACGGTCGTCGAGACAGCGCGGATCGATCGCTTTCGGGGCTTCGATCCGCAATCGGGGCTCCTCGACGTCGAGGCCGGTGTCAGTTTCGCCGAGATCATCGCCCTCTTCCTGCCGCGCGGATGGTTCCTGCCGACGACGCCTGGAACGAAGTACGTGACTGTCGGGGGGGCGATCGCGGCCGACGTCCATGGGAAGAACCACCATCGGCACGGGTCGATCGGCATGTTCGTCGAGCGGATCGACGTGATGGTGGCCGACGGGACCGTGGTGAGCTGTTCGCGCGGCGAGAACGCGGACCTCTTCCACGCCACCCTCGGCGGCATGGGGCTCACCGGCATGATCATGGCCGCTTGTTTCCGGCTCGTGCGGGTCGAGACGTCGCGCGTGACCGTCGACTACCATCGCACCGCCGACCT
>JBAWVV010000578.1:0-2629 GCA_037147115.1 Planctomycetia bacterium
CCCCTTCACCGCGACCGCCACCAGGTCCACCGGGACCACCGGGACCACCATTCCCACGCCCCCCTTCGGCCGCCGCCATGGCGAGGATCTCTTCCTTGGTGAGCTTGCCATCCTTGTCGGCATCGCCGCGCGTCAGCATCCCCTGCATCCGCGCCGGGAGCTCCTCGGACGTCAGCTTGCCATCCTTGTCGGCGTCAAACTCCATCAGCCGCGTGGCGAGTTCTTCACCATTGGCGCCACCGCCCCCCGGGGGCCCGCCAGGCCCGCCCGGAAAGCCTCCCGGTCCGCCGGGAGGTCCACCGAATCCCCCCGGGCCCCCCGGGCCAGCGGGGAAGTTGGGCCGCAGTTCCTCGGGGGAGAGCTTGCCGTCGTTGTTGACGTCGAGTTTCTTCAGATGGGCCGTCGCCTCGGCGAGCTCCGCGGTTGAGATTTCACCATCGCCGTCGGCATCGAGCGCGGTCATGACGGGGACCATCCGCATGAAGCCCTCCGGACCTCCGGGGGGGCCGCCGGGAAGTCCCCCTCGACCACCGGGGGGTGTGCCCCCCTGGGGCTGGCCACAGGCTGCGCTCGAGAGCGCCAGCAGCGCCACCAGCATCAGGCCGCTTGCCTGGAAGCGACCGGGCGACTCGGGGCGCTTGAGTGTCCGGGGATCGGCCGAGAGGGCACGCATGGCTTGAGGAGACTCCAGGGAAGAGGGATCGACGCCCGCCGTTGTCGGTTGAACGTCTCCCTGGCGTCAAGGTTTCGCCGGAGAGCGGGATCAGTGGCGACCGTCCGGCCGCTCACGCCCCGGCCGAAAAGCCTTCGAGGGCCGATCGGACGAGGCCGACGGCATGAACGCGGACGATCTGGATGCCGGCGGCGGCGAGCCGGCAGGCGATCCCGGCGGTGCCAGCATCCCGATCGGTCTCGGTGGCCGCTCGGCCGAGCGCCTGCTCGAGCGCCTTACCGATGAAGCCCTTCCGCGAGTGGCCGACAAGAATCGGGCAGCCGAGGTCGAGAAACCTCCCCGCATGAGACACCAGCGCCAGGTTGTGGGCATGGGTCTTGCCGAAGCCGATGCCGGGATCGAGGCAGATCCGCGCCTCCTCGATGCCGGCGGCGAGGAGCTTGCTGCGCCGTGCTGCGAGCCACAGGTAGATCTCCTCAACGACATCGCCGTAGCGCGGATCGATCTGCATCGTGGCGGGAGTGCCTTGCATGTGCATCGCACAGATGCCGGCCCGCGAAGCGACGGCGAGCGCCAGCATCGCCGCATCCCCTTCGAGCCCGGTGACGTCGTTGATGATCTCGGCGCCGACCTCGAGGGCGCGCTCGGCCACAGCGGCCTTTGAGGTGTCGATCGATACCGGCACCCCCGACTCGCGGGCGAGTCGGCGCACCACCTCGGCCGTCCGCCGGATCTCTTCTGCCGTGTCGACCGGCGTCGAAAACGGCCGCGTGCTCTCCCCGCCGACATCGAGAAGATCGGCCCCTTCGGCCACGAGGCGCAGGCCATGCGCTACCGCCGCATCGACCGCCGCGTGGCGGCCGCCATCGGAGAAGCTGTCGGGGGTGACGTTGACGATCCCCATCACGAGCGGCCGGCGAAGCGGCCCGGCCGGATGCGGCAGCGTCAGACGCGTCGAACGGAGCTGCCAATCGGTGGGGAGCGGGGTGGTTGTCATCCCCTCACTTTACCCGCAGCACGGCTGCGCCGGAGGGAACCGTCGCCGGCTCCGCCGGCAGGTCCCGACCGATTCGTTGGCGAGTCGGCGCGGGAGGGGGGTAGGATGAGCAAATCATGAAACAGGTCGCGAAACAACAGTCCATCGACTGGGTCGATCTCGTCGGGGCGGAATGGGCGGAGTGGTACTCCCTGACCCCGGTCCAGCGCCTCGAAGAATCCTCTCGGCTCTGGCAGACCTATCTGGAACTGGGAGGGTCCCTTGACCCCGAGCCCGATTCTCAAAGTCCTTTCTACTCTGACGACGAGTGGCGTGCGTTCGCTCCTCATGGGCGGCCAGGCATGCGTGTTGTACGGCGGTGCTGAGTTCAGTCGCGACACCGATCTCCTCGTGCTCGCCGACGACGCGAATCTCGAGCGCCTCACAGCGGCCCTGGCCGCCCTCGAAGCGGACGTGATCGCGGTGCCGCCGTTCGAGCGACGGCATCTGGAAGGGGGGCTCGCCGTCCATTTCCGCTGTCGTGCTCCCGGCGCCGCCGGCATGCGCGTCGATGTGATGGCGAAGCTCCGCGGTCTCCCCGGATTCGAGACGCTCTGGGATCGACGAACCACGATCGAGACCGACGGATGGTCAATCGAGGTGCTTTCCCTCCGGGACCTCGTCACCGCCAAGAAGACCCAGTGCGACAAAGACTGGCCGATGATCGCGAGGCTCGTCGAAGCGGATCTCGCCCGCCATGGCGAAGCGCGCGACGCTGATGCCGTCGAGCTGTGGCTCGAGGAATTGCGCACGCCATCCCTCCTCATCAGCCTGGCCCGCGAACTCCCCGACGCTACCAGGGCGGCGATCCCGCGCCGCTCGCTGCTGACGCATGCCCTCGCCGGTGACGCCGCAGCGCTCAAGGCAGCACTACGTGCCGAGGAGGACGCCGAGCGCGAGGCTGATCGCCTCTACTGGGC
>JBAWVV010000579.1:0-2624 GCA_037147115.1 Planctomycetia bacterium
TCTGGGAGGTGATCCCGAGCGAGCTATCCTCCGAAAACGCCATCGACTACTCGGAGGCCCACCTCTCGGCCGCCGACCAGCGGCCTGAGTCGGAACGGCTGGTCATGCCCCCGCCCCCACCGGAAGGGATGGAGGCCGCCGAAGTCGGGCGGATTCTCGGGGAATGCTCGCGCACGCCGTGGCACGCCGTCGACCATCCTTGGCTGGTCCGTTGGCTCGAGGAAAACCGGTCGGCTCTCGATGCGCTCGCCGCCGGTGCGCGCCGCGAAGGCTGGTGCCCGCCCCGCTGCCTCCCGCCCGACACGCCGCCGACAGAGCGGTTCAGAACGATGCCCCTGTTGATGTGTCAATTGCTTCCGGTCGAAGGGGCTCTCGACCGATTCAGCAGTGCCCTTCTCGCCCGATCGATGCTCCGTCTCGGGGAAGGCGATATCTCCGGCGCCTGGCACGATCTCGACTCGCTCCTCCGTTACGGCGACAAGATCGCCGACACGCCCGGCGCCCTGGTCTGCCGAACGGTGGCAATGGCCCTGCTCGCCCGCGCCGCCCATGCCATCAAGATCGTCATTCTCGAAGGCCATCCCGACGACACGCTGCTGGCGGAGATGCAGCGATCGCTGCGATCGGCGGTCGACTGGGCACCGTTGGCCTCGAGCGTCGACACGTTCGACCGGCTGGCAGTCCTCGACGCCGTCACCGTCCTCCTGGCGAATCCGTCAGGGACGTTATCGCCGGCCCCGTGGCAGAAGGCCCTGTACGCGATCCTAAAAGCCGACCAGAACGTCGTGCTCCGTGCCGCAAATCAGCTCTTCGACACCATGGTCGTGGCGGCCTGCCAGCCGACACGGGAAACACGTCGGCAGGCGTGGCAGGCCATCAAAGACGAGATCCACGATCGCATGAACGCCACACTCCAGGGAAGAGGCTGGTTCCAACCATACTATGAGCCGCTTTCAGAGGTGCTGAGCAAGCGGACGGTCAGCTCGCTGATTCCCAACATGGGAATCATTTCCGACGCCGACGACCGCGCCCATGCGGCGCTCGTCCTCGTCGACTGCGCCGCGGCTCTCGAGCGGTATCGCCTCGCGACGGGCCAGCCGCCAGCGAGCCTCGCCGACCTCGTCCCCAAGTTCCTTCCCGCGATCCCCGTCGATCCGCTCACTGATGCGCCGCTGGGCTACCGAATCGAGACCGGCCGCTGGACGCTGTGGAGCGGAACAGACCCGGAGGAGGACGACGTCGATGAGCTCGTCATCCGTAATCGCTCCTGAACCGGATCACCATCCAACGGTCTTATGTGGCCGGAGATTCACCATGCTGAAAACCCGTCTGCTCCGCTGGATCACATGGACCGTGATCGTGTCGGCGGTCGGTTTCGTCGTGGCTGAGAAGCTATGGGCCTTTTTCTCCCCTTCGCCTGCGCTTGTGATCTCCGCAGAGACCACGTGGATCACCGAACCGCTCGCCGCCGATGGCCTCCCCGATTACTTTCAGGCGCTGCTCGCGCTCGAGCCACGCGGAATCCCGACGGAGAACAATGCCGCCGCCGCCGTCTGGGCACTGATTCCCGCCGCGCGATCCCCCGACGACGTCATCGACCACTCGCAGGCCCACCTCTCGCCCGCCGATCAGTTCCCCGCCTCCGAACGGCTGGTGATGCCCCCACCGCCGCCGGACGGGATGGAGGCCGGGGAAGCGGGGGAAATCCTCGAGGTGTGCACTCGCGGCGCCTGGCGCGCGGCCGACCACCCCTGGCTGGCCGGATGGCTCGATCACAACGCCGCCGCCCTCGACAGGCTGGCCGAGGGTGCCCACCGCGAAGGCTGGTGCCCGCCACGTTGCCTTCCCGCCGATCAGTCGCCGACGGTGCGGTTTGGAAGGAATCCGATCCTGTACCCAATCACGCTCCCCGTCGAAGACGCCCTCTATTCGATGTCGAGGGGCCTCCTGGCCCGCTCGATGCTGCGCCTCGGAGAGGGGGATGTCGGCGGGGCCTGGCACGACCTCGACGCGCTCCTCCGCTATGGCGACAAGATCTCCGACGCGCCGGGCACGCTCACCTGCCGGGGCGTGGCGATGAGGCTGTTCTCCCGCGCCTCACGCGCCGTCAGTCGAGTGATCCTCGATGGGCGCCCCGACGAAATGCTTCTGGACGACATGCAGCGTTCGCTCCGCTCGTCGCTCGACGCTCCGTCGTTGGCCGAAACCCTCGACGGCCACGAACGGCTCTTTGCCCTCGACTCGATCACCTTCCGATTCGCCAACCCGTCGCGTCCGCTGCCGCTGGGTCCTTTCGGCCGATTGCCGTACCGGATCTTCGCGGCCGATCCCAACGTGCCGCTCCGCGAGGCCAACGAATTGTTGGACACCATGGTTTATGCCGTGGGACTGCCGACCCGGGAAATGCGTCGGGGGGCATGGCAGGTGATCGACGATCACCTCGACATCCGCAGGAACGCCGAATTGCGGTCCCGGGAGTGGTTCGAGGCCTGGCGCGAGGTCTATTCGGAGAGATTGAGCGGGCGGACGATGAAATCATTTCTCCCCGAAGTGAAACTGCTGATCGAAGACACCGACCGTGCCCATGCGGCGCTGATCCTCGCCAACTGCGTTGCCGCGATCGA
>JBAWVV010000580.1:0-2620 GCA_037147115.1 Planctomycetia bacterium
GAGACCGGATTCCTCCTCCCCAACGGCTGGCATTTGACCCCCGCCGGCCGGCAGATCGAGACCGGCGATCTTGTCCTCAACATTCGTCCGTTCAAGGACGGGAAGCGGGCGCTGGTCACCTGCGACGGCTTCAACGAACACCGCCTGATGCTTGTCGATCTCGAGGCCGGTGCCGTCCTCGATGAGGAGTCGGCCCATCAGAGTTGGTTTGGATTGGACGTCTCGGAGGATGAATCGAAGGCTTGGTGGTCGGGCGGAGGCCTGGGGCGAATCCACGGATTCACGCTTAATCGCGATGATCTCGATCTCGTCACCGAGCGCGAGCCCAATCCGCTCCAGATGAATCCCACTGAGCTGGCCGCGACGGCAGCCCGACTCGCCAAGGAAAAGGCTTTCAAGAGCGGACTTGTCCGGGATGATGCGCGGGGGCGGCTCTACGCCCTCAACATCAATCAGGGGCGGCTGGTGGCGATGGATGACGACGGGAACATCAGTCTCGAGGGGGATGTTGGCGGTCGGCCGTATGACGTGGGGATTTCGCCCCGCAACGGGCTTTTGTACGTGAGCGACTGGGCCGGGGCCCGGCTCGTGGTTGTCGATCCGGCCACCCTGCAGGTCGTGGCTCGCGTGCCCGTCGGCGAGCATCCGAACCAGATCGTTTTTCATCCGGAGGACGACCGGCTGTTTGTGGCGTGCGCGTCAGCCAACGCCGTGTGGGTCGTCGATACCAGACGGGGCATTGTCATCGAGACAATCTCCACGAGCCTCTTTCCGCGTGCCCCCGAGGGGAGCACACCCGATGCCCTTGCCATCTCCCCCGACGGGGAGACGCTCTACGTCGCCAATGCCGACAACAATTGCATCTCCGTGATCGATGTCGCCAGCCCCAGCCGCAGCCAGGTTCGCGGTTTTATCCCCACCGGCTGGTATCCGACGGCCGTGGCAGTCACGCCCGATGGCAAGCGCTTGCTGGTCGGCGTGGGGAAGGGGAATCAGTCGGCTGCCAATCCCCTCTACGACGGCAGCGAGGACGACAGCAAGCTCACCGACCTCGAGAAGTATGTCCGCAAGCTCCTCCCGCATCCCTACATCGGCACGATCGTCCACGGAAGCTTGTCGATCGTCGACGTGCCCGACGAGGAGCAACTTGCGGGCTCCACGAGCCAGGTGTATGCCAACTGCCCCTACTCCGACGACCTCCTCACGGCCGTGCCTTACGACGGGGAGTCGGCGATCCCCCGCAGGGTGGGCGATCCTTCCCCGATCCGCTACGTGATCTACGTGATCAAGGAGAATCGCACCTACGATCAGGTGTTCGGCGATCTGGCCGCCGGCGAGGCACGCAAGGGGAACGGCGATCCCGCGCTGTGCATGTTTCCCCGGGACGTGACCCCGAATCACCACAAGATCGCCGAGCAGTTCGTCCTTCTCGACAACGCCTACTGCAACGGTCAAGTGAGTCGTGACGGTCATCCCTGGAGCACGATGGCCTATCACACCGACTACATCGCCCGCGACTGGCATCTCACCTATTCGCAGCGCGTCGGTGTCGACGACGACGACGAGGGGGATCTCTCCAACGCCCCGTCGGGCTACCTCTGGGATGCCTGCCGGCGCGCCGGCGTCAGCTATCGCAGCTACAAGGAATACGGCGGGCGGGTGTCTGATGCGGACGGCAACGCGCGGATCGAGGGGAAAGTGCCGGGGCTGGTGGGGCACATGTGCCCCGACTACGGGCTCGGGGGCGAGGATCAGGAACGCGACCCAGAGCTCGTCGACATCATGCTCCGGGAGTATGCGGAGTTCGCGGCGAAGGGAACGATGCCGCGGTTCATCATCATGAGCCTCGGTGAGGATCACACCCATGGCACCACACCCGGAGCCCACAGTCCCCGGGCCTGTGTGGCCAGCAACGACTTGGCCCTCGGCAAACTCGTCGAGGCGGTCAGCCATGGCCCGCTGTGGGCCGAGACGGCGATCTTCGTCATCGAAGACGACGCCCAGAACGGCCCCGATCATGTCGATGCTCATCGCACCGTCTGCCTTGTCGCCAGCCCCTACGCGAAGCGGGGCGTCGTCGACAGCACGCAGTACAGCACGGTGAGCGTGATCCGGACAATGGAGCTGATCCTGGGGCTCGAGCCGCTGTCGCAGTTCGACGCCGCGGCGCGGCCGATGTTCGAGGCATTTGCAGCGGTGCCCGATCTGACGCCGTATGACCACGAGCCGGCCCAGATCGATCTCGATGAGAAGAACGGCGCCGGTGCCTACGGCGCCGTTCGCTCGGCCGCGATGGACTTCTCCGAATACGACCGCATCGACGACTTCGAGCTCAACGAGATTCTCTGGCGAGCCGTGATGGGGCCTGAGGCACCGGTGCCGGCGCCGGTGCGGCGGGCGATCGCCTTGCGGCCCCTGAAGGCAGGAGACTGAGTCGGCGGCAGGGCGCGTTCACGCGCGGCTGGACCGGGAAAAGGGGGATGGGGACCTGAAATCCCGTGCCTCGAGCCAGGCCGGGAGGTCGGCCACGCCGCCTAGGCAGCCATCGGCGCCGGCAGCCAGGAGCATCGAGCCCACGGCCGCCGCACGCTGCGCCCGTTCGTCGGCCCCAAGGCGAGCC
>JBAWVV010000581.1:0-2604 GCA_037147115.1 Planctomycetia bacterium
TTTGTTGCTCGGGATCCACGGGCCGCTCGACCGTATTTCAGCTGGAATATGGCTTGTCTGGCGGAAGCCTCAGTCGCCGTCGACGTCGCCGGTCGGCCGGCGGCGGGTCCAGGGCACGAACGGCCCCTTCGCGATGGGGTCGATTCGGCGGCCGGTGGTCCTTTGAAACCGGAGCGGACAACACAACAGAGCGTTCGTGATCTGAATAGGCGGCCGCTGGCCCCTACTGCCTCAGCGCCTCATACAGCCCAGCCGGCCCGAGGAGGATCGCCTTGAGTCCCTCGCGGACCTTCTCCGATTCCAGAGCTTGAGTGCTCATCGTGGTATGGGCCTCCAGGGCGTCCATGATCGCGTTCATGAGCGCCGTCTTCAGGTCGGGGGAATTGGCGAACTGCTCCTTCGAGTTGTTCGCCGCCTGCTTGCGGAGCGTGTCTGATTCCAGGAGCTTCCCCTTGATCACGCTGTTGGCGTAGACGAGTTGGTCGCCGTCGGTCAGATCACCCTCGAAGAGGTCATTCATTCGTTGGATGATCTCCGCCAGGAGCGCCTTTTGCTTCTCATGGAGCCCGCCGCCGCCGGCTTCGGTCAGCGGCTCGAGCTTCGGCTTCTCTTCGCTGCCGAGCACCATCGCCCGCTTCCCCTCGTTGCGCAGCGTGTGGTGCGTGAGAACCACGCGGGAAAGATCGATTCCCTCCCGCTCCCGGCCAAACTCGAGCAGCCGGAGGAGGTGCTTGAAGAAAATCGCCCGCTTCTCGATGTCGGTATTTCCGTAGTCGAAGATCTGCGAGAGGTAGGTGTAGAGCCGGACAAACGTCCCCATGTCGCCTTGGAAGAGCAGGAGCGCATCGAGCTCGTTCTTGGCAGCCTCCTCGGCGGTGGCGTTCTTGGATTCCCTCGCTCCCTTCAAGGCTTCTTGGGCAGCCTTGTACCGGCGGTGAAGCCGATCAACCACCGGCTCCAGGGCCGAGACCAGCTCGCTCTGCTTCGCCCCCGGTTTAAGCTCCACGGCGACCACCCGCTCCACCTCGAAGTCGTCGTAGTGCCCAGCGGCGTCGAGCTTTGCCCGGAGGTTGAAGACGATGTTTGGGTCGGTGACGTCGGCCAGCTCGGCCGTCTCGTAATAGGTGCGGAAGGCCTCGAGGATCTCGCCCGTGTCGTTGACGAAGTCGAGGACGTAGGTCGTGTCCTTCCCCTGGTAACAGCGGTTGAGCCGGGAGAGGGTCTGGACGGCCTGGATCCCTGCCAGCCGCTTGTCGACATACATCGCACAGAGCAGCGGCTGATCGAAGCCGGTTTGAAACTTGTTGGCCACGAGCAGGATCTGAAACTCGTCGGTCTTGAACGCCTCGCGGATGTCGCGTCCCTTGAGCGTGGGATTGAGCGTGGCGCTGTTTTCTGTGAACGGATCGGGGCCCGATTCGGCGTCGGTGACTTCGCCCGAGAAGGCGACAACCGACCGCAGCGGATATTTTTTGCTGGCGATGTATTTGTCGATCGCAAGCTTCCAGCGGACGGCCTCTTGCCGGCTGGAGACCACCACCATCGCCTTCGCCTTGCCTTCGAGGAGCGGGGCCACGCGCTCCCGGAAGTGCTCGACGACGATCTCCACCTTCTGGGCGATGTTGTAGGGATGGAGCCGCACCCAGCCCATGATCTTCTTCATGGCAGCGCTGCGCTCGACCTCCTTGTCGTCCCACTCCTTCCCGTCATGGGCGAGGCGGAAGGCGAGCTTGTAGGTCGTATAGTTTTTCAACACATCGAGAATGAAATCTTCCTCGATCGCCTGCCGCATCGAGTAGACGTGGAACGGTACCGGCACATTTTTCGTGCTGGCCGGCTTGGCAGGATCGGGCCGGGTGCCAAACAGCTCCATCGTCTTCGCCTTCGGCGTGGCGGTGAACGCCACAAACGTGATCCCGGAGTCGGCGGCTCGGGTTGCCATCTGGGAGGCGAGGATGTCGTCCATGCTCACCTCCCCGCCGTCGCCGAGCTCCTTGAGCTCCTCCGGTGAGAGCACGGCCTTGAGCTTGGCGGCGGCCTCTCCGGCCTGCGAGCTATGGGCCTCGTCGGCGATCACGGCAAACCGTTTTCCCTTCGTGGCCGACATCTCGCGGACGGCTTCGAGTGCGAAGGGGAACGTCTGGATCGTGCAGACAACGATCTTCTTGTCGCCCGACAGCGCCCCGGCCAATTCCCCGCTCTTGCTCCCTCCCTCGCCAGTCACCTTGGCGACGACGCCGCTGGTCCGCTCGAAGTCGAAGAGGGCGTCCTGAAGCTGGCCGTCGATCACTGTCCTGTCAGACACCACCAGCACCGTGTCAAACACCTTCTTCTGCCCCGCGTCGTGGAGATCGGCAAAGAAGTGAGCCGTCCAGGCGATCGTTTTCGTTTTCCCGGAGCCAGCCGAGTGCTGGATCAGGTACTTCGAGCCAGGGCCATCGGCGAGCACCGCCGCCTGGATCTTTCGAGTGGCGTCGAGCTGGTGGTAGCGCGGAAAGAGATACGTCTTCAGCTGCCGCTTGTCGTCTTTCTCGGCCACGAAATACCGACCGAGGATTTCAAGCCAGCTCTCCCGCTCCCACACTTCCTCCCACAGATACGCCG
>JBAWVV010000582.1:0-2593 GCA_037147115.1 Planctomycetia bacterium
TTGGCGAGCTCGTTTTTGACGCCGATCGCCGCGACGACTTTGTCCCACGCGGACTTCATATCGTCGATTTCTTTCGTGGTCTTCTGAGCCACCTGCCACAGGCCGCTTCCCGCCGCACCCGCCTGAGAATCGATCGTCGCGAGCATCCGCTCCACGCTCCCCGCCAGCTCACCGATCCGACCGCGACAGGTGCGGATCACCAGACGCATGCCGTCGGGATCGATCTGCCGAAAGTACTCGTCGAGTCCGGCGCGCGTCGCAGGCAGTCGCGGACCTGCGATTGCCCGGGCACTCAGCGCTTTGGCATCACGATCCAGTTGGGCTTCCATGGCACGGATGTCGTCGAGAAGCCTGACCATATTGCGGATCGCCTTGCTCACCTCCTCCCGCATTCCAGTGGCGCGGCTGACGAGATTCTTGAGGCCGTCATCGATCGTCTTGAACGACGTCGACCCGGGGCCGAAATCCTTGGGCAGGCCGATGAAGATCTCCTTGGCACCGTGGAGGAACATCTTCGCCCCCTCCCGCGCAAGAACCACGCCCTTCGAACTGTAGGCAGCCCCCCCCGCCGGCCCGTTCGCCGCGGATTGTTTGTAGGTTTTCTGGAGGCTCTCCATGTCGGATCGGAGTGACGCGATCAGGACCTGCACGGCTCGGTAGCGGTTGTAGGCCAGCTGCGTGATCTTGATCGTGTTTTTCAAAAGCGACGCGAATGACATGATCGTGCTCAAGCCGAACGTGAGGGGTGTGGCCGCCAACGCGATGCCCCCTAGCACGATGCCGGCCGCGGCGTAGCCGAGCTCGAACTTCACATTCCGCTGGAAGGCCTTCTCCGTCAGCTTGATCGTGTACTGTTTCTCAATGTAGGCCGCGACCCGGCCGCCGGCGGCGTCGACCGACTTGACGACCACACCTGTGAGCAGCTCCGCCAATCCGTCGATGACCTTGTCGGAGGGGCGATAGCCGGGGGCCAGCCGGTCCTCGTAGTTCTCGGCGAACAGGAAGAAGGGGAGCGCCGTCACCGCCGTGTTGAAGTCCCGGGCCACCGTCTCGAGGCTCGCCGCTTCGTAGAGGCCCACGGTGAAGACATGGCTGCCACCGTCGTCCTCGTTCGGGCTCGGCAGCCTGACGAGATCCTCCCGATTGACGATGTGGAGGTCGATCTTGATCGACTTCAGGGACTGGCCCCGGGCCTTGAACGCGGCCTCGAGCATTTCCAGGCGTACCAGGCCCTCGGCGTTCGCCTGTGCGCGGGCCGCCGCCAGCACGTCGATCTGGCTGAAGACGTGGACGGGTCGGTACTGCCGCTGGCGGGAGGCGGCCTGTGCCAGCTTGATCGCTAGGGCCTCGTCGCTCTCGGCGATCCGGCCGAACGCTTGCTGGGCCACCTGGATCTTGTCGATCATCGTTTGCTGGACGCGATCGAGCGCGGCGATGAGTTCGGCGGCCACCGAGGGCTCGAGACCCTCCTTCTGGACCCCGTCGTTGATCGACTGTCTGTAGCTTTTGAAGGTCTTCTGGAGTTTACGGCCGCGCTCCTCGAGCAGTTCGACCGTCAGCGCTCCGGATGAGAAAATGCCGGTGCTCTCGGGCTTTGAGAAGGCGTCGAGGTCGCGGCCAAGATCCAGGTTCATCCGCCGAATGACACCCTTGAGGATGTCGGGCTGCTTTTTCGCGTTGGTCTGGCGGCCAAAGAGCTCACCATGCGTGGCCTCCGTGTAGCCGGCCCTTCTGGCTGTGGCCAGATTCTGGTCGGCGGCCTGCACCAAGCGTTTTGCCTCGGCTTCGGCCCGCTTCTTGGCCCCATCCCAGTCGGTTCTGGAGGCGCTGAGACTGACTTCGCGAGACAGATCCTTGAGCGACTTGGGCGATTGGTCTGGAGGCATCGGCATGCTCCCTGCATTCGTGTTGATCGCTGTGGATGGTCCACAATCGACGGTTCGGCGAAGGGCGGAGTCTACCCGAGAACGCGCGGCAAAGGATAAGCGATAGTCCGGCCAATGGAAGTTCCGTAGCCATATTCGTGTTTGATGAGCGGCTCGTAGACCGGCTCGGAAGCTGCGTGCCGTCTCCCGGTCCAGAACAGGCGGCACTCGGAACGCCTGCCTTCCCCCTGGAGTGGTGTTTTTTTGTGGCGTCGGCGCAGAGTGGCTCCGCGTCCGGCCACCGAGCAGTTTCTTTGATGCCTCGCGGCAGGCAGGGTTTAGAGGGTGTGGATGAGCGTTTGGAGAAGGTTTCGTGGCGGCCAGGCGATCTCGTCCCTTCCCTCGATTCGGATGCTGTGAAGCCGCATGGTCAGTTCTCCTTCTTCTTTCTGCGTCGCTTCGGATGCAGGTCCTTCTCGAGCCGGGCCGCCAGCATCGTCTTGGCTTTCTCGTAGACCACTTCTGGTTTCTTCGCGTACACCGCCCGCACCGCCGAGTCGCAGCGGCCTCCGGACGGCATGAGCGAACTGCAGCCAATATCAATTCCGCCGGCGGCCTCAAGCAGATCAATGAGGACACGAATCGGCAGCCAATCTGGAAGCCACGGTTCCTCGGCCGTGAGGACCTCTGCGGTGTACGCCTCGTCGATCCGCTCAAAGAGTTCGCCG
>JBAWVV010000583.1:0-2585 GCA_037147115.1 Planctomycetia bacterium
GACGCGGCACGGCTGGCCCCGCTCGCCGATGATCTGCGGGTCCGCGGCAGCGGGACCGTCGCCACGCTGGTGTTCGATCCCTCCGACGGCGCGGCGGTGGCGGGATTGTTCGGAGCCGCCGCGGCGCTGCTCGGCGCGCCGCCCGACGGGATCATCGTTTGTCATGGAACGCTGCCCGACGAGGCGGGGGCCCTGCTCGATGTGGGGCAGACCCGCGATGCGATCGATGCCGGATTCACGTCGGCGGCGATGGTTCTGGCCGCCGCGGCCCGGGCGCTCGAGGATCGGCCCGGGGCGTTTCTTGCCGCCATCTCCTCGGTGGCCGGCGATCGCGGGCGGCAGAGCAACTACACCTACGGCGCGGCGAAGGCCGGATTGACGGCCTATCTTTCCGGGTTGAGGAATCGGCTCCATCCCCGCGGCGTCGCTGTGATCACAGTGAAGCCTGGGATTGTGCGAACACCGATGACCGAGGGGCTCGCGGCCGCACGCTCCCCTCTGGCGACCGACGCGGATACCGTCGCCCGGGACATCGAGCGGGCCATCCTGCGGCGACAGGACGTCGTCTACACTCCCTGGTTTTGGTGGCCGGTGATGACGGTGATCGGTGCGATCCCCGAGGCGATCTTCAAGCGTCTCAAGCTCTGACTCAGTTGGGCCGCAAGGGGATCGGTGGGGGTTGAACCTTCAAGGAGAGCTTTGATGACCCATGGTTCGACAGGCGCCCGCGGGGACGGGGGAACGCCGGCGCGATCCTCCCGCAAGGGATCCACCGCGAAGGAACGTTTTGCCGCGGTGCTCCTCTGGCTGGTCATCGTGGCAGCGCTCCTCGTGCGGATCCACGCCGTGACGAATGTCAAGGAAGGCCTGACGCACGACGAGTCGATCGCATGGCTCTGTGCGGCGGCCAGTGAGTCGCGGTTCGATGCGGAGCTGCCCGGTCTGGCGAACCGCCCCGTGCCGGCGGCGGAGCTCCAGTCATTTCTGCAGCGTCCCGGCTCGTTCGCCTTCCGGACGGTAGCTCGCGATCTGGCCCTGACGGACATCCACCCCCCGCTCTTTTTCTGGGGCCTGCACGTCCAACACGTGCTCCTCGGCTTGACGCCCCAGAATCAGTCGGCGATCAACCTGGCAATCGCTCTGGTGACCCTCGGGCTCGTCTATCGCCTCGGCCGGCGGTTCTCGGGAAGCCATCGGGTGGGGCTGGTCTGTGCGGCGGTCTGGTTCTGCGCTCCTGCCGTGATGGGCATCGAGTTCCAGACCCGCCATTACCCCCTCTTCGCCGTCCTCGTTCTCCTCGCGCTCGAGCTCGGGGATCGGATCATCGCCGGCGAGCGTGCGCCGTGGATAACGGTGCTGTTCTGCCTGGTGTGCGCCGCCGGAATGCTGACGCACTATTTCTTCGTCATCACGATGGTGCCCGCGGCCCTCATGGTGCTGGCGATCGATCGATTCGGAGGGCAGACGCGGCGGTACTTCGCCGCCGGGGCCGTGGCGGTCGCGATTTTTCTCCTCCTCTACCCGGAGTTTTTCGAGTTCCTGCGGATGAAGGCCGCCGCGCGGCCCGCCGTGGCCGGCAACGCGGAGGGCCTCGCCGCGATGGCCCGGGGGCGGCTGCGTCTCCTCGCCTTCGGTGCGGCGGAGTATTTCACGCTCTGGCGGTCGCTCTGGCCGGTCTATGCGATCGGGTTGGCGGCCATGATGGTGGCCGGTGGCCTCCGGCTCGCCGGACGGCGGGGGGATGCTGCCGGCGACGCTTCGGGGGGGTGGACGCTGACCGACCCCAAGGTCCGTCATGCCGTCGTGCTTGCCTGGTTCTTCCTCTTCACGGCGATCCTTTACCTCACCGGGGTCTCTCCCACCCACGCTTTCCGGGGGCAGTATTTTTCGTACATTTGGCCGCTGACCACGGTGTTTCTTGTTCTCGCCGTCGGCAATCTCGTTCCCCCCCGCCTCGCCGTCATCGCTCTGGCGCTGCAACTGCTCCAATCGATCGTGAGTTGGCCGGGGCTCATCGATCAGTCGTTCGATCTCAAGCCCGCCATGCCGACGGCCTGGACGAAGGCCTGTGACTGGTCGGGAACGGTCGTCACCAACGACCTTCGTCGGGGTTTCCTGCTCCGCAACCTGATCGATCTCCGCCCCGATCTGCCCATCGTTGCGCTCGCTGATGGTTCGGCCATCGGCACGGTGACGGCCGACGATGTCGTGACGCTCGTGCTCGACAACTCGAGAAACGTGTCGCCGTCGGACCTCCGGACGGCGATGGAGGAGCACGGCTACCGGGAGGGCGGGCCGCAGCTGGATGCCGCCGACGAACGGACCTCCCAGTGGGATCCGATGACCCTCGCCCCCTGGCGCCGGGGCGGCCGCTGAAGCCCCCGGTCAGGGGAGCTTCGTGATCCGGATCCGCCGGTACTCGAGCTGGCCCGAATCCCCCTCGAGGCCGATCGGGCCGGTCTCGGGAACCGGCAGCGCCACTTCCAGGATGTCGTCGTTGCACAGGCACAGAGCCTTGCCATCGATGACGGTGATCACCAGCTCGTTCCAGTCCTGGGGCTTGTAGTGCTTCAGCTCCTTGTAGG
>JBAWVV010000584.1:0-2574 GCA_037147115.1 Planctomycetia bacterium
GCGCCCACATGAACCACGTCGATGATGATTCCACCGCTCGCCCCTCCATGGACGTCGCCCACATCCGAGCAACCCGACTAGCATAACGCCTCCACCGCGACGGCCGTCGATCATCCGATGACGGGCCGGGTCCATCGGACGGGGTAAATGAGAGCCGTTCCGGAGGCTGGTGCCTTCAGAGCATGGGGGGCTTGGCGACGCGGAGGCCCCCCCGTCTGCTCAGCTTCTCGCTTGCTGTGAAAATCGACAGGCTCCGCTGCAGGGTTCTGGATTGACCTGCACCCCCGCTTCGCCCACGATCCCCCGCGCCCTCTGCCGCGGGTCGGGATCGAAGATCCGCTCCGGGCGCCGAAGGCTTCGAGGCGCTCGGTGATCCGTCGTCGATCCACGAGCTTCGAAGGCCAGACCCCCCCCAGCACAGCGATGCGCCCCACGCCCCCCCATCGCCGACATCGAACGGCCCGCTTGATCGTGATTGCGCTGGTGGCTGGCATGATCGCGATCGCAGGTCAGGGATCAGCTTCGGCCGAATCGTGGCTGGGAGGGGGCTTTGCCAGGGGTTTCTGGACACGACTGACCGGAGCATCCTCTCCAGCTGAGTCGATCGACCTCAGGCAGCCGCAGCCGGTGGCGATGGTCGGGGGCGATGGCGTGATCATGGCCGACCGAAGGATCGCGGCAGTCCCGGGGATTGCCGACGAGGTTCCCTTGGCGGTGGCGCTCGATCGGGCCGGTCCCTCCTGGGACTACTGGGGCAAGGACGCCCCGGCGTGGTGGCGGGATTCGATCCCCGTCTCACGTGGCATCACGGCCGATCCGGTCCTCGCGCTCCCGGGCATCGACGAACCGCCCCCGTCAGCGACCCTGACGGCAGACCCGTGGCGCGATCTCACCCCCACGATGCATCCGTCCTACCCCGATCATTACGCCCCCTTCGCGCCACTCCAGTCGAGAGGGTTCAAGAAGGTGGTCCACAACGTCATCAGCGACTATCGCAATTTCTACTCCTGCGAGAGCGTCGTGGGGCTGACGGCGGTGTTCGGGGCAGGTGCCCTCATGGCCAACACGGGCTTCGATCAGACCGTTCAGTCGGCCTGGCAGACGAGCGTGACACCGACGGGCTTCGGTCACTTCGTGGCGGGAACGAAGTTCCTCGGGGAAGGCCGCTACGAGCTTCCCGTCTGGGGCGCTGCGGCCATCACCGGCATCCTCCTCGAGAACTCCGTCATCGGCGACGTCGCCGGCGAGTGGGGCTCCCGATCGCTCCGCATGTTTACCGTGGGGGCTCCGCCCCTCTACGTGCTCCAGTTGGCGACCGGCGCCTCCCGCCCCGCCGATGGCCAGGGGAGCCACTGGCACATGCTCAACGACAACAACGGCGTCAGCGGCCACGCGTTCATCGGCGCGATCCCCTTTCTGGCCGCGGCAGACATGGTCGAGAACCCTTGGGCGAAGGGGGGGCTGTACGTCTGCTCAACCTTCTGCGGGCTCTCCCGGATGGACGCCAACGCTCACTATCCCTCCCAGGTCTTCCTCGGATGGTCGCTGGCGTTCGCCAGTTCGATGGCCGTCAACGGCACGGAGCTCGAATACCGCGGGATGACCGTCAAGGCCGTGCCGCTGCCGATCGCCAACGGCACCGGTGTCGCCATGGAGGCCCGCTGGTGAACACCCCTCGAAACCAATCTGCGGACGTTCAGCCTCCGAGCCTCCGTGGAGGAGACGATTGTGCCATGAAACCATCTCCCGAAGCCTCCCCACCCCGGCGTTCAGCACGGCTAACAGCGACATGGCGGCCGACGGCAGCCGGCTGCGGAGCGATTGCGATCCTCGCCTGCGGCTGTGTGCAGATGCACCCCACCCAGTCCGGCTACCTCTCCGGCTACAGCGGATTCGACCGCATCGATTCCAAATGCCGCGTGATTGGGAAGGGGGACGCACGGCTCGTGCGCTGGGCGAGCGCTTGCGATCTGCAGGGTATCGACTCGTTCTTCATCGAGCCGGTCGCCTGGCTGGCCGACGATCTCGGTCAACCGGCGAGCAGTCCAGAACGGGCCGCATGCATCCGGGAGGCCTTCCAGGAAGCGCTTGCCGAACAACTCGGCACGATCCGCCCGATCGCCAATGCACCTGGTCCGCGGACGGCGGTCGTCCGCGCGGCCGTTACCGGGATCCAGGAAGCGAAACCGCTGGTGAATCTCGCCATCCTCGTCTTCAGCGGACCGCTGTTCAACGGCGGGGCCGTCGTGGAGGTGGAGATCATCGATCCCGACGGCACACAACTGGCTGCCGAGTCGGTCGCCGTGCAGGGGCGCGACTGGGAGATCATCGGTTTCTTCCACCGCCACCGTCACGCCGAGCGCTCGGTGGGGCGGGCTGCCTCGATCCTCGCCGATGACCTGCGGGATGGTGAGCCTGAGAGCTGCTCTCCGACCTCGGCCGCGAATTGGTAGGGCCATCAGCATCGGGTTCGACGGTCTTCAGAGGTAGGAAGCCCCCGAAGACTCTCTGGGTAGCTCGAGAGCCGCCACCCGAACCCCGTGGCTGCTCGTCATGGCTTGCTGTCTTCGTAGA
>JBAWVV010000585.1:0-2569 GCA_037147115.1 Planctomycetia bacterium
CCTCGAGGCCCTGCGGGAGTTCTTCGGGGCCGACGGGGAGGGGAAGGGGGAAGCGAAAGGGGGCGCGAAGGGAGGCTTTGCCCACGTCCATGTCGCCGACGACCCGGCGGTCACAGAAGCCCTCGATCCGCTCAAGGTCACCGTCCGTTGCGTGCCGATGGAAGGGGACGATGAACCGGGGACCTGCGTGATTACCGGGCAGCCGGTGAGCCGCCGCAGCGTGCTAGCGCGGTCGTACTGACGCCGCCCCACAGCGGCCCAAAAAAACGGTCGTCAGGCTCCTTGCCTGCGCGAAACCGAGCCTGCTGCATACAATTTATCGAGGGATCGGCGGTGCGGCAGAACGTCCGTTGCGGCGACCGGCCCCGGGATGGAGGGCGCCGACTGGCGGACGAGCGATGGGCGTGCAAGCACCCGGTTCCTGGAGCGTGGTGGCGGTGGCCGTGGCGGTCGGGGGGCTCGTCGGCGTGGGGAACCCACTCGCGCGGGCCTCAATGCGCCCCTGGCGTCTCGGGGAGTTCGACCCGGCCGGCCTGCAGATGCAGGAGGGGATCGCCGTGCCCAAGGTCGATGCCCAGTCGACCCAATATGCCTTCGGCACGATGGCCGAAGGGGCCGAGGAAACGCACAAGTTCGTCATCCGCAACGCCGGCGATGCGCCCCTCAAGATCACCCGTGGCGCCACCTCGTGCAGCTGCACGGTGAGCGACTTCGAGGCTGTCGAGGGGGGCGAGACCGACGGCGAGAAGCTGCTCCCGCCCGGCGGGGCGGCGGAATTGCGGCTGAAGTGGAAGGGGAAGACCGGAGGGGCGTTCCGGCAGCAGGCGACCGTTTTTACCAACGATCCCCGCCGCCCCGAGGTCGTCTTCGTCGTCGAGGGGTTCGTGGTGCCGGTCTGGAAGGCGGAGCCGAAATCGATCGTTCTGACGTCGATTCCGAGCCAGGGGGGCGTCAAGGCATCCACGCGGATCTTCACCTACGGCAAGGAGCCGCCGACGGTCAAAGAGATCAGCACCCCAGACTCCGAAACCTCCCAGTTTGTGTCGTTCACCACGTCCCCTCTGTCCGCCGAGGAGATCGCCAGGGAGCGCGGCGCGACGGGGGGCGTTCTGCTCGACGTCGAGATCCTCGCCGGCGTCCCCATCGGACCACTCCGCAAAACCATCCAGATCGATCTCTGCCTCCCCGAGATCGTGCGGGCGGAGGTGACCGTCGAGGGAACCGTGGCGGGTGACCTTGCCTTGGCGGGCCAGGGATGGGATTCCTCCCGTCAGGTCCTTCAGCTCGGCACCATTTCCGGGCGCACCGGGAAGAACACGCAGGTGTTCATCACGGCCAAGGGGGCCCACCGTGACGCAGTCCACCCGGTGGTCCGTGACGTGGTTCCTGCCTCGATGCAGGTGGCAGTCGGCGAGGGCAAGCCCGTCGGGAGCGGCGCGGTCATGAGGTTCCCCCTCACGATCACGATTCCCGCCGGGAGTGCCCCCTGCAACCATCTCGGATCGAGCCAGGCGCCGGCCGGCCGGATCGTGCTCGACACGGGGCATCCCGACTCCCCCACGATGACCATCCCCGTGAGTGTCGCCGTCGGCCCGTGACGATCACGGCGCCCGGTGCCCCCGCCAGCCCCCAGCCGCCGGAATCGATGCCATGCCCAGCCCCGTCCGCCCGTTTTGCCGCCGTCCTCTCCTTCCCCTAGACCGGATGGCCGCATGGGTCGGTCGGCGCGGAGCCGCCACGATCCTGGCGGTGCTCCTCGGCGGGGGACTGCTGCCCCTCTTGGCACCTCCGGCCTCTGCGAACGAGGCTTCCGCCGCGCCGTCACAGGGGGCGGGGGTCAGCGACGAAACGGCCGCGACGTTCCAGAAGCGCAACGGCGAGGTCTTCCAGGGCTGGCCGCAGCCGAAGGCCGTCCTCGTGTTCACCGGCGAACTCGATGGCTACATCGAGCCGTGCGGGTGCACCGGCAAGGAGAACCAGAAGGGGGGCTTGAGCCGACGGCGCAACTTCCTCGGGGCGTTGGACGCGGCGGAATGGCCGGTGGTGGCGCTCGATCTCGGTGATCAGGTCAACCGGTTCGGCCGGCAGACGGAGATCAAGTTCGGCTCGATCGTCGACGGCCTCAAGGCGATGCAATACGCCGCCGTTGGCTTCGGCCCCAAGGATCTCCGCCTCCCCGCCGAAGAGGTCGTGGCGGCGGTTTCGGCGGTTGGCGACACACCGACGCCGTTCGTGTGCGCCAACGTCGGCCTGATCGGATTCGATTCGGGAATCACGCCGCTCTACCGGGTCGTCGAGGCCGGAGGGCTCAAGATCGGTATCACCGCCGTTTTAGGGGATGCCGAACTGGCCGAGATCCGCAACGACCTGATCGCCACCAAGCCGGCCGCCGAGGCGCTCGTCGCACCGGCCGCGGCCCTCGCCCAGGCGGGCTGCGACCATCAGGTGCTCCTCGCCTTTGCCACGCCGGAGGAAACGAAGAAACTCGCGGCCCGCTATCCCCAGTTTGACTTCGTGGTCACCGCGGGAGGTGCCGAGGAGCCCCCCGCCCAACCGGAGAAGCTCCCCC
>JBAWVV010000586.1:0-2564 GCA_037147115.1 Planctomycetia bacterium
CGCCACGACCACCGCGACCAGGAACGTGGACCTCGAAATGGACATGAATGACTCATTGGCTCGGCAGCATTGCCCGGACTGTCGTGACCCACGGTCCGACCGATCGGGGCATGCGTGGATGCACCTGCGATGTATTTCGGCTGTCGGTCGCACCGAGCGGGAGTCTTTTTCCGGTTTGCACGGAAAAGCCTCCGGTACCGGCTGGAGGGGCAGGAGCGGCAAGCCGGGGCGGACCGGCACCCGGGGCGCGGAGACAAGCCACCCACCGGAAAGCGGCGGCCCTAGCAAGCTTGGCGGAGATCGACAACGGCGATCATCGTCATCACCAGGAGCGTCACCGCCGAGGTGGCGGCGGCATGCGGGCCGAACTGGATGCAGTAGCCGCACAGGCCCCCAACCGCCGCCAAGCCCGCGACACACCCCCACTGGCAGGCCGATTCATAGCGCGTGCCTTGGGCCAAGCGGGCGCCCGCCGCGGCGACCAGCCCGAACAGCTGGATCCCCCCCAACACGACGACCACCGGACTCACCGGCCATGCAGCCACAGGCATCGCCATCCTCCTCCAAGAGCTCCCCGGAAACAGGCGTGAGCCGGGGGGATGTGCCGCCGCCGGCAAACCACCGCGCTGCCGTCATCCTTTCCCGTCACTGCCCGACCATCTCCTCGAGCTTCTTCTCGAGGTCGGCGATGACGAGGTTGCGATCGACGACCTTCCCGTCGGCATCGAGGAGGAACATCGTCGGCAGCGTCAAGACGCCGAGCTCCTCGGCCAACCGGCCGTCGAGCCCGCCCGCTTCATGGAGCTGCGGCCAGGGAATCGGCTTCTGGCCGAGATACTTGGCGAGTTGGGCCTTGTCGGTGTCGAGCGCGATCCCGACGACGGCAAACTTCTTCGGCCCGTACTTCGTGTAGAGCTCTTTGATCTGCGCGATGTCGACCTTGCAGGGCTCGCACCAGGTTGCCCAGTAGTGAACGAGCACTGGCACGCCTTTGAGCGACTCCAGCGACACGCTGCTGCCGTCGACGGCCGTTCCGGAGAGGGCGAGGGTCTTCCCGACGCTCTGGAGGCGTCGGGAAGCGCCGCGAGCCTTCTTCGCGTAACCTGACTCGGGAAACTCCTTGACGATCGCCTCGTAGCGGGCAAGGGCGTTCTTCTCGTTGTCATCGAACTCGTCGGCCATCCCCATTTGAAGGAGCGCTTCGGCGGCATCCGGCGCCGTCGGGTGGTCTTTCACGAAGGCGGCGAGTTCCTCGATCCAGGACTTCTGCAGCTTGCCGACATCGGCACCGGGCGTCTGCATCGCCGCGGCGTAGCGGGCTGAAGCGAGCCGGAAGGCGGCAAATGCCTGAAGCGGCTCGTCGTCGGCACTACCGGCCACGATCGCCTCGAGCTTCTCGGTGCCGCCGGCCAGCGTTCCTTCTTGGACGAACATAGAAACCGTCTCGGCAAGTTGACGGGTATAAAACGACTTCTGATCGGCCTCCGCTCCCGCCACAACCTGCTCGAGGACCTCGACCTGCTCCGCGGCGGCTGCCTCGCGGTCCTTGCCGGTGGCGTTGCGGAGATCCCCATCGAGTTCACGGAGCTTGGCGAGGAGCGGCTTGAGGGCCTCGTTTTCCGCCGGCACCTCGCCATTGGCCATGCCGGACGACATCCGCGGCGTGAAAAACCCGAGCGACTCGGCGATCTCCCCCTGGGCCCCGGGAACCTGCGGAGCGTCGATCGGCCGCCAGACATCCCCGCAACGCAGGAGTGACCCGACGTAGACTTGCCCCGAAGCTCCCTTGGCACCGGAATCAATGAGCGCGACGACGTTGTCGAAGGCGAGGACATCCTTCGCCACACCGGGCGTACCGGCCGGAAGGAGGCCAGGCTGGGCGGCAAGCATGTTGTTCCACTGAGCATCGGCGCCGATCTGCTGCTGGGCCTTGGCCAAGCCCGCAAAATCCTTGCCGGCCTTCTCGGCCCGCGCGAGGAGCTCGGTAAGGAGCGGTTCGGCGAATCCGGCCGTGACGAGATCGTCCTTCGTCGGCAGGAGGCGGGTGAAGAGCGCCGGATCACGGGCCTTCAGCGCTGCCACGATCTCCGCGGTCGCCTCCTCGGCCGAGAGGCTCTTCCAAGCATCGAGCGTGCCGTTTTCGTCTTCGTCGATCCCCCAGCGGCTGCCGCCGGTGTTCACCCACCGCGCCTGGTCGGCCTTGGCGTTGAAGTCGGCGTCGATGTCGCGGTAGACCTCCATGCCGTCTTTGAAATAGCTCCAGCGGTCGACGACCTTGTCGGCATTGGTGTCGGCGAAACTGCGGAGGACCTCCCCGCGCGGCCCGCGCACCACCCACGCATTGAGCCCCCCCTCCTTCTCCATCTTGAGGGTCGCCCCCTTCGCCTGATCGGCGGTGAGCTTGTCGTAATCGACATTCTTCTGAAACGGCGCGAGCCCCAGGGCGTACTCGACCGTCGGCTGCGCCGCCGTCGGGAGAGGCGCGGCCACCAGCGCCGCCACGGCGACAAGCGACGCCACTGTGGTGCGGAAGCAGGGCAGGGGGAGGTGGGAGAGCTGCGTGG
>JBAWVV010000587.1:0-2560 GCA_037147115.1 Planctomycetia bacterium
CCCCATGACAAGTCCGATGATGCAGCAGTTCGAAGCGGCGAAGGCACGCTGCCCCGGGGCGCTAGTCCTGTTTCGAATGGGGGACTTCTACGAGCTGTTCGGCGATGACGCCCGTGAGGCCGCCACGCTCCTCGATCTCACGCTCACCAGCCGGGACAAGGGGCCCGACGCCATGCCGATGGCCGGGTTTCCCCACCATCAGCTCGACCCGCAATTGGTCAAGCTCGTCGCCGCCGGCCGCCGCGTCGCCATCTGCGAACAGATCGACGACCCAAAAACAACGAAAGGACTTCTCCGCCGCGAGGTGACCAGGATCGTCACCCCCGGGATCGCTGCCGACGAAACCCTCCTCGATCCCGCCCGCCGCAACTGGCTCCTTGCCCTCGCTCCCGGCGCTTCTCCCCGGCTCCAAAGCGACGACCGCGACGACGCGACCGCTGCCGCGGCCGGATCGCTCCCTGTGGGCCTCGCCTGGATCGACGTCGCCGCCGGCACCTTCGAAGCCGCGGTCGTGCCCGCCGAGGATGTCCCCGATCTCGTGCTCCGCCTCGAGCCGGCCGAATGCTTGTGCGCCATGAAGGATCGCGGCGCCGTCGAAGCCCTCCTCCGCCCCACAGGGCGAGCTGCGGCCATCACCGCGCGCCCCGATTGGTGGTTTGAGGAGGGGAGCGCCCGCAGCGCGATCGATCGAGCCGTCGGCGGAGCGCGCCTCGAAGGGCTCGGCTTCGACCTTCCCCACGATCTCCCCGGCATCGGCGCGGCCGGCGGGATCATTCATTACCTCGACGAGAACGAGCCGACTGCCATCTCCCGGATCACAACGCTCGCCGCCTGGCGACGCGGCGCGCGGATGGAGATCGACGAAGCCTCGCGGCGCAGCCTGGAGCTCGTCCGCACCACCGGCGCTACCGGCAACCGACGGAGCGGTTCCCTCGCCGGCGTCCTCGACCGCACCCGTTCGCCGATGGGAGCGCGCCTGCTCACCGACTGGCTCTCCGCACCGCTGGTGGAGAAGGGGGCGATCGACGAACGCCTCGACGCCACCGCCGCACTCGTCGCCCAACCCGCCCTCGCCGACCGTCTCGGGAGCCTGCTGACCGGCATCGGCGACATCGAACGCCTCATCGGCCGCGTCATGTCGGGTCGCGCTGGCCCCCGTGACCTCGAGCGGATCGGCCGGGCCACCGCCATCCTCCCCGAGCTGATCGCGACGCTCCGGGGAAGCCCCGGCCTCCTCGGCGAGCTGGCCGCCGGCCTCGACCCGCTCGACGATGTCTCGACGCGTGTCAGCGCAGCGCTCCGCGAGGGCTGCCCGATTTTTGCCCGCGACGGCGGCTTCATCCGCCCGGGCTGCGATCCGAAGCTCGACGAGCTCGCCGAGTTGGCCAGCGGCGGCAAGGCGTGGATCACGCGCTACCAGGCCGATGAGGTCGCCCGGACTGGCATCCCGTCGCTCAAAGTCGGCTTCAACCGGGTCTTCGGGTTCTTCCTCGAGGTGGGGCGCAACCACGCCGCCAAGGTGCCCGCCGACTACATCCGCAAGCAGACGGTGAAGAACGCCGAGCGCTACACGACGCCGGAGCTCGACGAGCGCCAGCGGCAGGTGCTCGGAGCCGAGGACGAAGCCCTCCGCCGCGAGCTCGAGCTCCTCGAGGCGCTGCGCCAGTTCGTCGCTGCCCAGCGCGAGCGTCTCGACCGCGCGGCCAATATCCTCGCCCGGATCGACGTCCTCGTGAGCCTCGCCGAGGTCGCGCGCTCGCGGGGCTGGGTGCGCCCCGAGATCAGCAGCGATGGCGTTCTGGCGATCGAAGCCGGGCGGCATCCGGTCCTCGAGGAGATCCTCCCCGCCGGCACGCTCGTCGCCAACGATCTGTTTCTCGCCGCCCGCCTCCAGGCTTCCCCCGGCAGCGCCGGCTTCGCCTCGATGCTCCTCGTCACCGGCCCCAACATGGGTGGCAAGAGCACGTTCATCCGTCAGGCGGCGCTCCTGGTGGTGATGGCGCAGGCCGGGAGCTTTGTCCCCGCGCGCCGCGCCCGGATCGGCGTTGTCGACCGGCTCTTCGCCCGGATCGGCGCCGGCGACGACCTCGCCACCGGCGCCAGCACGTTCCTCGTCGAGATGGCCCAAACGGCGCGGATCCTCAATCGCTCCACGCCGAGGAGCCTTGTGATCCTCGATGAGGTCGGCCGCGGCACGAGCACGTTCGACGGCCTCGCCATCGCCCAGGCCGTCGTCGAATGGCTTCACGGCGTCCCCGGCTGCCGGACGCTGTTCGCCACGCACTACCTCCAGCTCGCCGCGCTGGACAAGCTCCCCGGCGTTGCCAACGTGCAGGTGCTCGTCAAGCAACACAACGACCAGCTCGTCTTCCTCCATCAGGTCGCCCCCGGCGCCGCCGACAAGAGCTGGGGCGTCCACGTGGCCCGGCTCGCCGGTGTCCCCGCCGCCGTTGTCGAACGGGCCCGCGACCTTCTCCTCGCCTTCGAATCCTCGGCCGCGCCCCCCGCCGCCAAGCCGCGGCGCAAAGGGGAGACGGCGCAAAAGTCGCTCTTCGACTGA
>JBAWVV010000588.1:0-2559 GCA_037147115.1 Planctomycetia bacterium
GGCAGGCGGCAGGGCGGAGCGAGGACAGGCAGAGCGGGAGAGGACAATGAGCGTGAGGCGGTGAGCGGTGGAGCAGAGGCTGGCAGGCCCGCCGGTGGGCGGGGGATCGGCAGGAGCGAGGCACCGGCTTTTAGGCCGGCCTCGATCCTTCCCGGTCGCGTGGAGACCGGGGCATTATCAGAGCGGAGGGCATGGGATTCGAACCCACAACTCCTTTCGGAGCACCACATTTCCAGTGTGGCCGCTAACCATTCGCTTACCCTCCAAACAGGCTTTTTTCTGGCTGTCTACGTTGCTGTCTTCATCGAAGCCGGATTTGGCCGCTCCCGTTAGAGAGCAAAACCGGATCGCGAAAACAGCCACTTGGCGGCCGAAAAACCTGCGGGAACGCGGAGTATATCCAGCCTGTCCCGTGGTGGGAATCGGCCTGCGTGTGGCCCGGACTGGAGGAAGATCGGTGACGTAGGCAGGATCGGAGGGCCATGGAGACAGCCCGGGGCGGCGTCCTACCTCGCCTCCACGGCCTTTTTGGTTGGCGTCGAACAGCAGCCCGCGTTGGCCGCGGTTGGTGCCGATCTGGTCGAAGTCGACCAGGTGGAGCGGCTGGCCGGCGAGGGCGAGCGGGTCGGCTTGCCGGAGGAGCGCTTCCGCGTCGGCCAGGGTTCAGAACAAGCTGGTGACGCACGGCTTCCAGCTGTCGAGGGGTCGGCCGTCGCGGGCCTTGCCGGGCTTCTTTTGCACATACTCCGCGCCCAGCATGGCCGTTCGCTGCCATTCCTCGTCTTTGATCGCCTGTTTTCGGCTCTCGATCGTGCCCATGTCGTCCGATAGGAAATCGGCGATCATTGGAATCACGTTGTGCCAATTGCCCCGCGAAAGCGGCCCTTCGATCAAGTCGGCGACGGGTTGCTTGGGGCCCTGCATATACGTGTTGACGGTGATCAACCGTGAGCCCGGTTTCAGGCGATAGGTCGCCACGAGCTCCTCCGAAAACTTGAGCATCACGACGCAATCGCGCTCATCCGAATACGCGGCCACCAGCAGCGGCGACACCGAAACCACAACCGCCGCTCGGCTGTCGCCGAACTGCAGATGCTTGTCGATGGCCGAGGGCGAGAACGGCGCACTGCCTGCGAGACTCTTCCACACTCGCATCAGCAGCCCGCTGGGGGTGAAGAAGTTGGGATACAAGACCTCCAGTTTCTCGCGCGACAGGCTGACATTGCCCGGATCCGAAGCCGTGCCCCTGCCGGCGCTGCGGTTGGGAATCGGTGCCGTGGGCGGATCGAGATCCGCCGGCGTTGCCGTCGGTTTCACATCGGGAACGCGAAACGGATGGGCGCATTTGGGGCATTTCACTTGGCGGCCGGCGAGGCTGATCGGAACCGACAGGACCTTGCCGCAGCCGTCGCACTTCAGCCGCCAGGCCGGCTCATTGCCGCTCATCGTCGGATCTCCAAAAGCATCAGGATGGTTGGAATCGATCGGTGCATCGAGCGCGTCGTCGCAGGATTTGAATTGTAACTTGGGCATTCCCCAGCGGGCGACGAGGCACCTCTCGTGATGCGAATGCTTCAACTGGCTCGTGCTCGACCGAGGTCCGGCTATCGGACGATCGCAGCGCTGATCGCCCGCGAAGGATGGCGGGGTGTCCTGATTCGAGCATTGGTCAGCTGGGATTGCCCGGATCACTCGGCGGGGAGAAACCCGTTTTCATAAAGTGATAGATCATGAAGGCCGGAGTAACCACGGACGATATCAGCAATATCCATGCAATCGGAAGCATCATCCAATCTCGAGTGTCCGTGTTAAAAATCATGTTCCATGACAAATAGCCCATCATCCCGAAGAAACAGGTTCTCAACAACACATCCACGACCTTCTGCAACCAGAACAATCGACTTCGATTCATGTCCGATCACTCCATGAAGTCCTTGGCTTCATCGATTCGCATTCCCACTTACGCAAGGGCATTTTAGCAGAGCGGGGCCGTCGGGTTGTGCTGGCACCGACACCAGAGCCTCAACCCCGGTCAGGGCCTGGCCGCCGTAGGAGAAGCCGTTCGCATCACCCTGCACGACGTTGTCATGCGTGGAAAAACTGACGGAGGTGGCCGTAGTCTCGATGTTCGAAAGAAAGAACGGCGGACACTCACCGCTTCTCGACGTAGTGGACGTTTCCCGGGGTGTTTCCCACCAGCGTGTCGGTGTGACAGATCGTGAACCGCTCCCGGATCAACTCCTCGAGAAACTCCAGGGTGATCGTCGGCGGATATTTCTTCGCCTTGCGGGTGTCGCGGTCGAGCTTGAAGATCGCCTGCCCGCCGTCCTTGAGAAAGCTACGGACGTTGTCGAGGTACTGTCGGCACTGGTCCCTCGAAAAGCCGAAGTGGGAGAGCACCCCCCAACTGCGGATCTCGTCGAAGGAGCCGTACAACGCGCCCGTAATCGCGCTGCCAGGAGCGTCGGTCGCCGCGATGCTCGCGGTCATGTCGAACCGGACGTACCGGTCGAGACCGGGAATGGAGACGATGTCGCGGTGATTTGGCTCTTTGATGTC
>JBAWVV010000589.1:0-2558 GCA_037147115.1 Planctomycetia bacterium
CGGGAGCTTGTGATCGGGGTCGAGGTGGCGGTCGAGGAAGTCGTAGGTCCCCCGGCCGTTGATCGCGTGGGGCCCGTCGAACCACTCGATCTCGGCGTTGTTGCCGGCACCGAGCTTGACGTAGTGCCGCTTCGTCTTGGCAAACTCCGCCGCCACCCACTCGTCGGGGGCGACGCCGTCGTCATGCCCGCGCTCAACCATGAACGGCCGCGGCCAGATCAGCCACGACAGCTCGGCGTAGTTGGCGAGCCTGCCCATGTTCCACTCGAAGATCTCGTACTCAGGGGTGAAGACGTAGCTGTAAGGGACATGGTCGACGGCATTTTTCCGCACCCACTCGTTGTAATCGGCCGAGCAGATCGAGAGCTTGTAACGCGGCTCAAACGGCGGCACGCGCATCGCCGTCTTGCCGCCGTAGGAGAGGCCGTAGAAGCCGATCCGCTCGGCGTCGACCTCCGGGAGCGTGGCGAGGAAGTCGATGATCCTCCCGTGCTGGGGGATGATCGTGCTGAAGAGGGTGAGGCCGAGCGGATTCCCCTTCCGCTGGAGCGTGCGGAAGCGGTCGTGGCCACGGTAGGGATTCTGGGGGGCGAAGGTGACGTAGCCCCGCCGCGCCAGTTCGGCGGCAAACGCCTTGTAGATCGGAAACGACGGCCCCGCGGTGGTGATGACATCCATCGGCACCCCTTCGAGGCCATGCTGGCAGACGACCGCGGGGCGCTTCTCCCCGGCGGGGATCCCCTTCGGCACAAGGAGGATCCCGGCGGCGATCACGTCCGGGAAAACGTCGATCGTCACCTCCCAGCCGGTGAAGGCCGGGTCGTCGAGGATCTGCCGTGAACTGGCAGCGAAGGGAAGGAGCTCGTCGGGGATCAGGCCGATGAGGTCGCGGCGGATCCGCTCCCGGTGGGCATCGACCGCGGTGGCGGCCCGGGCGGCGTCCTTCCCCTGCGCCGCGGAGAGGACGTCGTGCCAATCCTTGGCCCGGACGGTGGCCGAGCGCTCGAGCAAGCGCTGTGTGAACCGCGAAAGCTCCTCGACCTGGCGCCGCATCCGATCGCGGGCCGTTTCGGCGACGGCCTCGGCATCGAGGGTGGCTTCCACCTTGGGGAGCGGGCCGGGGCGGAGGTCAATGCCGAGGGAGCGGAGGAATGGCCGCACGGCCTCCGCGCTGCCGGCGGGCTCGGGAGCCTGCGGATTGCCGGCCCTTTCGAGGCGCTCGTCGGCGTCGATGAGCTTCGCGTAGGCGCGGGCCGTGGCAAACTCATCCTCGAAGCCGGCGGCAGGAATCTGCCCGATCGTTCCCGGCGCGGCGCCGCCGCTGCGTCCCTCGCGGGGCTTGGCCGGTCCGGCAAACTCTGGCACCCGGGCCGCTTCGAGAACGAGCGACCGTGGCAGGACCAAGCCCGCCACCTCGGCATCGGAGGCGGTGGTGAGGAGCCGCCATACGTTGCGGTCGATCGGCTCCTGCCAGGTGGCCTCGCGCGGGCCAAACGCGCCGCAGACGAGCGTGGCATCGATCCGCTCGTCGCACGCCGCGGCCAACAGCGCGATCCTCCCCCCTTCCCCGACGCCGCAGACGCCGATCGGCGGCACGGCGGCGTTGGCCGCGCCGGCGCCGGCCGCGATCCGGTCGATCGCCGCGAGCACCTTCGCGATCTCGTAGCCGAGCGGGTGGCGGCCGAGTTCGAAGGCGGGCCGGTAGACGTATTCCCGATGGGGCTGGTTTGTGAACCGGACAGCCGGGTTGCCGGCAAACTCGTCGTTGCGGTCGAGGATCGTGGGGATGAAGACGGCGCAGCCGGCGGCGACGAGCGCTCTCGGCAGCCGACTTGCCTCCCCGGCCGCTCCCCCGTCGCCGAGAAGCCCGGCGAAGGCCTCGGGTGTCCAGGCAGCGTCGCCGATGGCCACCACCCAGGCTTGCGGATCGCGCAGCGGCGGGAGGAGAACGATCCCCTCGGCCGTGACGTCGTCGAGGGCCTCAAACGACACCCGCAGCACCGTCCAATCCTTCGTGGCGGCAATCTGGATCGGGGCTCCGGCCGTCCCGCGGAGCAGGACCTCGCGCCCCGGGACGCGCGCGTCGACGACGCCGAGGATCTCGCGGAGCCGGTTGCGGCTCTCAGCACAGAACGCCTCACGGCCACCGGCGTCGGCCAGCGCGGCGGTCCATGCCGCGCGGCGGATCGCCTGCTGTTGGTCGGTCTTCCGCAGCAGGAAGCGGTCGATCCCCTCGATCATCACCTCGTCGAGGGGGCGTTGAATCGTGAGCGGCGCCGTGCCGGGGAGAGGGGGAATCTCTGCGGCACGCGTAGATGTGAGGGGGGCGAAGATGCCAGGAAGCGCGATCCATGACACCAAGCCCAGCAGCCCCCGACAGGCCCATGTCGTACCCCGTCCGTGCCAGCAAACCATGATCGCCCCCTTTCCCTGTGTGGAAGGGGTCAGCATACCCACGACTGCGGAGCTCAGAAAGCCGCAGGGCCCACCGGATGGCCGGCGGGCCCTGCGTTGAACGTCGTTTTCACCCAAGCGGCGGAAGGCCATGGATGGCTTCC
>JBAWVV010000590.1:0-2552 GCA_037147115.1 Planctomycetia bacterium
CCTTCTCCGCGATTGGAATGCCCGCCGCAATCGGCAAGGTCACGCCCTGGGAAGCGGCGTGCTTGGCCGCCGTGGCAGCTGCGGGGTTGCTCTCTGGAGAGATGGTCGTTGCCAACCCGCCGCCGGACCGCTCACAGGTTCGAGGCTCGCTGGGCTTCTGTCATTCTTGGCTCAAACGGAGCTTCGGGGTCGCCCGCGTCCCGTCGCCGGACGTTCGCTTCGGGCATCCATGCCCTCCGCTCTCTCCGCGCCGCTGGCGCTTTCGCCCTCCGGGCTGCGCTTACCGGCGAGGCCGGCTCTCGGAACACGGGCGACCCCTCGCTGCAGAGCGTTGCGTGGTGCGATTCGTTTCCAACGCGTAGGACGAGGCCGGGGTCGGCGAACGCTCGAGGAGTCCCCGATCGCGCCTACCGCTCCGAACGGCCCGCGTGGCTGGTCTAAAGCGATGCGGGGCGACGAGACTTTTGCCGCCCCGGCCGACGGCAGTGTCCACAGGTCCGAGGCCAAATGGGCCCCCCTGTTCCTTGGAAGAAGCTTGGCTGTGGAGTCTTCATGTGCGCTCGACCTCGCCGATCCCGAAGCGAAGTTCAAGCCAGACAAACCAGCCGAGCCAGCTGCCCTCTGACAGCCCAGCCAATTCTCCTCACCGCCACTCGTCGATCAGATTTGCCACGAGCGCCGTCCACCCCGTTTGGTGGCTCGCTCCCAGGCCGGTGCCGTCGTCGCCGTGGAAATACTCGAAGAATTGCAGCTCGTCACGCCAGGCCGGGTCGTCGGGGAAGCGCGGGTTGGGGCCCCACACCGGGCGGCGACCGGAGCTGTCGAGAAGGAAGATCGACTTCAGCCGGGTCGCGATGTCGGCGGCGACACCCTTGATCGCGATCGGCTGGTGGCCCGACGCGGGGGTGGCGACGGTGAACTCCGGGCCGAAGGCTTTGCCGAGCTTCCGCAGGCTCTCGATGATCAGGAATGTCGTCGGAAACCAGACCGGCCCGCGCCAGTTTGAATTGCCCCCCTTGAGCTTCGACTCGGCCTCCGCCGGCTCGTAGTCGACCCGCATCCCGTCGAACTCGAACGGCTCCCGGACATGATGCCGCGAGAGGGAACGGATCCCGTGCGGCGAGAGAAACTCCTCTTCGTCGTGAAGGTGAACGAGGATCCGCCGGAGCTGATCGACATTGACGATCGTGAGAAGGTGGGTCGTCGAGCCGTCGGGCTGGGTGATCCGGTGGATCACGTCGGCGGAGACGTCGCGGCGGTTGGCGAGGAACCAATCGAGGTTCCAGCGAAACTCCCGGAACGGGGCGATCCAGGCCTCCTCGAGGCGCTCGACGGCAAACAGCGGAATCAGCCCGACGAGCGAGCGGACGCGGAACGGCGTCGAGTGGCCGTCGGCGTGGCGGAGGATGTCGTAGAAGAAGCCGTCTTCCTCGTCGAAGAGCGAGCAGCCCTTCGACCCCATCTGCTTCATCGCCGAGGCGATGTAGGTGTAGTGCTGGAGGAACTTCGAGGCCAGCCCCTCGTAGACCGGGTTGTCGTGGGCGAGCTCGAGGGCGATCCGCATCATCGCCAGCGAAAACATCCCCATCCAGCCGGTGGCGTCTGACTGCTCGAGCGTGGCGCCCTCCTCGGGACGCCGGCTGCGGTCGAAGACGCTGATGTTGTCGAGGCCGAGGAAGCCCCCCTCGAAGACGTTGTTTCCCTCGCGGTCGACCTTGTTGACCCAGCTGGTGAACGTCAGCAGGAGCTTGTGGAAGCAGCGCTCGAGCCAGGCGCGGTCGGCCTTGCCGTGCCGGCTCTTCTCCATGCCATACACGCGCCACACCGCCCAGGCATGGACCGGCGGATTGAGATCGCTGAACTCCCACTCGTAGGCCGGGAGCTGGCCGCTGGGATGCTGAAACTGCTCGAAGAGGAGGAGCCAGAGCTGGTCCTTGGCGAAGGCCGGGTCGACCAGCGCCAGCGGGAGGCAGTGGAAGGCGAGATCCCAGGCCGCAAACCAGGGGTATTCCCAGGTGTCGGGCATCGAGAGGATGCGGTGGGAGTTGAGATGCCGCCAGTGCTGGTTGCGGATCGTGGCCCGCTCCCGCGGCGGCGGCGCGGCGGGGTTGTCGCCATCGAGCCAGGCGGCGACGTCGAAGATGTAGGTCTGCTTCGACCACAGCAGGCCGGCGAACGCCCGGCGCTGAACATGTCGCTCGTCCTCGCCGGCCGTCGCCGGGGCGACCGCGGCGTAGAAGGTGTCGGCCTCGGCCTGCCGCAGCGCGATCGATGCTTCGACGAGCGCCGCGAGCGCCTCCCCCTCGAGTGCCTCTGGCGGCTGGTCGGAGAGAAGGAGATGAACCGCCACCGTTCCCCCGGCCGGGATCTCGAAGCGGCGGTGGAGCGTGGCCTTGGTGCCGTGGAGAGCAGGGTTGACCGCGCCCGGGTCGCCGTTGCAGATCGCCCGGTGGAAGGCGTCTTTGGTGTGGGGGGAGTGGCTCACGGCCCCCGCGCCATACACCGCCGGCATGTTCGTTTCGTTGTCGGTGAACAGCGGGGCGTCGTCCGGC
>JBAWVV010000591.1:0-2542 GCA_037147115.1 Planctomycetia bacterium
CCAAGCGGATGCAGGCCATGGATGGCTGCATCCGCGTGAAACTAGAACTCGATCTGGAAGCGGGTGCCGTAGATGTCGAAGGGGAGCGGGCCCTGGCCACGGACGTCGGGCATGGCGTGGATGTAGTTGAATTGCACTCGCGTGAACCGGTTCCACCACCAATTCAGCGCCAGCGTCGGCGCGCTGTAGACGCCGTAGCCGGGGGCTGGCGGGGGGCCGGCGGAATTGGAGAGCTGATTGGCCGGGTTAATGTTCGTGCAGGAGAGATCGACGTACGTCCAGCGGAAGGCCGCCTCCCACGCGCCCCACCCAGCGAGGCGCCCGCGGCGACCGGTGCCGAAGAAGGTGGTGTGAGGAACGACGTTGTAGTCGAGGACGCCCGCCTGCTTGAGATAGAGGGCACTCTCGCCGGTGAGGAAGTAGCCGCACTGGAAGTAGGCGGCGGGGATGAACGTCGTCGGCCCCCCAAACTGATTGAAGCCCTCGAGCATCACCTCGGTCTGGAAGTGGGCCGGGCCAGCATTCCGGGCGAACTCGATGTGCGTCATCCAGAAGTTGTCGGCCAGGATGCGCCCCGAGTCGACGACGCGCGGCGTGCCGGCAGCGGTCAGCCCGAGGCCGGCCGGATCGCCGACGAAGAACTCGGGGAAGGCGAACGTTCGATACGTCTTGGCGCTGAGTCCCGTGCTCCCGGACCCGCCGGTCTGGCCGTAGAGGAAGCCAGTGCCGACGTGCGTGAGATAACGGCCTTCGGCGAGGTCGTCGTAGTCGAGGAGGTGGGTGATGCGCGACGCGAAGCCGATGCCGCCGTTGTCGCCGATCTCGGTGCCGGCCCGGTTGTCGCCGAAGGTCTGGTAGACGTTCTGACCGGCTTCGAAAAATGTCAGGCCGGTGGCGTAAACACTGTACGCCCAGCTTGTTCGTTCGTCCTCGCTCATCGCGTAGGCCATGATGCCGACGCGGCGGAAAGGATCGGTGGCCTGGAAGGCTGCCGAGCGCTCGAGGAACTCCAAATGCCGCACGCTCGTCCAGGCGTCCATCGTTCCCGGCTGGCGGAATTGGCCGATGCGGACCGTGCCGAGGATCGGGATCTGCTCCTGTTCCCCCCAGATATCGAAGAAGCTCGGCCGGCCGATCTGGGCGAAGTCGAACTCGATCGAGAAGTTGGTGAACTCGGTGAGCTTTCCAACGGCCGAGAGACGGGCGCGGCGGAAGCCGACGCCATCCTGGATGTCGCCGTAGTAGGCTTGACTCTCTGGCGACTGGCTAAAGAGGCCGTCGTCGACCTGGAAGAACCCACTCATCCGGATCAGGGGCAACTGCTCCGTCTTCCCCTCGAGTTTCTCGAGTCGGCTCCGGGCCTCTTCCAAGCGGATGTCGAGGTTGCCGATCTGGCCGGGGTCGAGGACGGGGTTGCCCGGCCCGTCGTCCGGGCCCTCGAACCGGCGCCCCGCGCCGCGGTCGATGTTCCCCGCCTGGCTGGGATCGAGGTTCGGCGTCCGGAGCGGGTTGGCCGAGGGATTCTGGGCGAAACGCTCCCAGGGGCCCCCCGCCCGTTCGATCAGTGGCACCACCGTGCCGGGGAAATCCGCGCTCCCCAACGCCTCGGTATCGGCGCCGGCCGTCATTGCATCTGCCGTGGACGGCTCGTCGGCCTGTGCTCTAGGCAGCAGGAGACACACCATCGCGACGAGTTTCACGGTCAGGGCAAGCGGCTGCCCCGCACGAACGAAGCGCGCCTGTGGCCGTCGCTTTGAGCAGTCGACTGGGTGTCGCATGGAGCAGGGAAGTGAATCGTGGTGAGCGTGCAAAGACGCCGGATAATCGTTGGTATCGGCAATTCCCACCCAGAATCCCCAGTCAGATCAGGCCGGACGGGCTAGGGTGACCGGCAGGCTTCCCTGTGGACGCTCCCCGTGGCCCCCGCAGTTCCCCGGGGTTATCGTTGAACCACCATGACTCCCACGCCTCCGCCCGCCGCACGCATCGGCATCCTCACCGTCTCCGACCGGGCCAGCCGCGGGGAGTACGTCGATGAGGGGGGGCCGGCGATCCGCGACTATCTCCACGAGGTGCTCGCCTCGCCGTGGGAAGCGCGGGAGCGGATCGTGCCCGATAGCCTCGAAGAAATCTCCGCAGCGATCGTTGCCCTGGCCGAGGGCTGTTGCCTCGTCGTCACGACCGGCGGCACCGGCCCCGCGCCGCGCGACGTGACCCCGGAGGCGACCGAGCGCGTCTGCCAGAAGATGCTCCCCGGCTTCGGCGAACTGATGCGAGCGGAGTCGCTGAAATACGTCCCCACCGCGATCCTCTCCCGGCAGACCGCCGGGATCTGCGGCCGGGCGCTCGTGGTCAATCTCCCGGGGCGGCCGCGGAGCATCCACCAGTGTCTCGACGCCGTCTTCCCGGCGATCCCCTACTGCGTCGATCTCATTCACACTGGCGCCGCTGATCCTCCGCGCCTCGAGACGAAGCCGGAGCGGCTCGTCGCCTTCCGGCCGAAGGGGTGATTCGGGCGGGTTCGCGCGGGCGCCGCTCGGGG
>JBAWVV010000592.1:0-2535 GCA_037147115.1 Planctomycetia bacterium
CTCTCCCCCCGTGCCCTCGTTCTCCGTGCCCCCGGCACGAACTGCGATCATGAGACCGTTCACGCCTTCGAGCGGGCCGGGGCGATTGCCAAGCGGGTCCATGTCCACGCCCTGGCGGAGAAGCCGTCGCTCGCCGACGACTCCCAGATCCTCTGCATTCCCGGCGGGTTCTCCTACGGCGACGACATTGCCAGCGGCCGGATCCTTGCCCTCGAGTTGAAGACCAGGCTCGGGGATCTCCTCGCCCGCTTTCGCGACCGTGGCGGCCTCGTGCTCGGGATCTGCAACGGATTCCAGGTCCTCATGCAGACGGGGATGCTCGTCGCCGATCCCGACGGGAAGCCACGGGCGTCGCTGGCCCACAACCGCTCGGGGCAGTTCACCGATCGCTGGGTGCGCCTCCAAGCGAAGCCGGGCAAATGCATGATGCTTCAGGGGCTCGACCAGCCGTTCGATCTCCCGGTCGCCCACGGTGAGGGGCGGTTTGTCACTCGGTCCGTCGCCGACCTCGAGGCGCTCGCCGCGGCCGGGCAACTCGTGCTGCGGTACACCACGGACGCCACAGGCCAGGCCACGAATCCAAACGGCTCGGCCGCTGACGTGGCCGGAGTCTGCGATCCGACCGGCCGCGTGTTGGGGCTCATGCCCCACCCAGAGCGCTTTCTCGTCGCTACCCAGCATCCTTCTTGGAACGGCCGTCTCGACGGCGACGCCTTCGGCGCTGGTCTGGCGATCTTCGCCAGCGCCGTCAAAGCGGTGTCGTAAGCCCTGGCAGCCTGGGGGCTTTGGCGGCTTTTGGAAAAGCCCCGGGGAGCTTTTCTCGGGCCGCGTTGACGCTTCCCGCCCCGGGGCTTACCCTCCGCCCCCCGGCAGGGCCCGGAGCCCTGTTATTCCTTTCCCTTTTTCTGCGATGCCGCGCGCATGGCGATCCGCGTGAGAGGTCTGTTGTCGCTCCTCTCGGTCGCCTTGCTGGCGGCGGCGGGATGCGTTTCCGCGCCGACGATCGATGCCCTGCTCCCGGAGCGGATGCCGACGAACGTTGGTGAATATGGTGGCGTGGGCAAGCGTCCCGTCGCCCAGACGCTCCCCCTGGAGGTGTTCTTCCTCCGCTGCGAGCAGGCTCACACCGGCCATGATGAGCTGTGGGACCGTGTCGACGAGCAGGTCATCGACGAGTCGGTCCGTCGTCGACTCGCCGCCAACGGACTCCGGGCCGGGATTCTCCTCGGGCAACTTCCGGAGCCGATCCTCGCCGCCCTCGAGCCGCCCGTCAGCGCCGGGCCAGGGGGCCCTCAGCCACCGGCCAACGCCGCCGATGCCAACCCTCCGGTGGTGCGCCGCGTGCTCCGACTGCTCCCCGGCCGCGAGAGCGAATTGGTGGCGATTAAGCCGATCCCCAATCTGGTCGTCCTCGAGCAGGAAGAGGACGGTCTCCGCGGCGGCAACTACACCGACGCCGTCCCCCACTTCACGCTCAAGGCCTGGCCCGCGGCGGATGGTCGTGTCCGCGTCGATCTCGTACCGGTGATCCGCCACGGCCCGATGGAGCGGTCATTCGTCGGGGAGGATGGGGTGTTCCGGGTCGAGACGAGCCAACGGAAACGGGTGCTCGATCCGCTGCGGTGCGAGGTGATGGTCCCCGCCGATGGCCTCCTCATCGTCGGCCCCGCCGGCGATCCGGGGGCCTCGGTCGGCGACGCCCTCTTCCGCCCCCGCACCCAGGGGCGCGCCGAGACCCGCCTGCTCGCACTCCGACCGCTCGCCCCGGGCGTCGATCCGATGTTCATCTCGAAGCCGGCTCCCGACACACCGGGCTCGGCCATCGATGCCACCAGCTACCCGCCCGCCACCGCGTCGGAGTGAGCGGCCGGCGCCGTCGGGGCAAGCTGGGCGGCCGCTGCGGCCGCGCCCCCGGCGGATCGCCTCGGCAAGCTGCGGCGGTCCGGTAAGACGCTACTGCGCCGACGAGCGGTTTGGCGCGCGGAGGCCGATGCTGCCGATCGTGAAGTCTGTGCTTTGTCGTTTTGCCCGGGGATCGCCCGGATGGAACGCCGAGCCTCCCGCAGGGATGGAATCTCCATGACCAAGACGTCGGCCCCTGCCAAAGCACACTGCCCCCAGGCCTACACGGTGTTCGGCGCCGCGATCGTGGCCGGTGTCGCGGTGGCATTCGGCCTCAACAGCGCCCTCGACTCGCATCTGGCGCAGGCCAAGCCGCAGGTGGAGAGCGAGTCGATCCTCGTCGCCCTCCGCCCCCTGCCGGCAGGGTCTCCGGTGACGGTCTGGGACGTGGGCCTGCGCGATTGGCCGAAAGCGATGGTCCCCTCGACGGCCATGCGTGTCACCGACGATCTCGACAACCTCGTCGTCCGTCATCCGCTCCGGGAGGGGCAGCCGATCCTCGCCGTTCAGCTCGGCCGCGTTGACACCGCCGGAGAGGCAATCGCTCGTCCCCTTGCAGTCGCGGCACCGCCGGCCCCCTCGGGCCGCGAACTGGAGCGCGATCTGTGGGAAAAGCCCCCCGCGGCCCCCGCC
>JBAWVV010000593.1:0-2529 GCA_037147115.1 Planctomycetia bacterium
CTGCCCATCCGCCGGATCCTGCTGACGGGGGGCCTGGTGGTGGCCGCCGCTGGGCTGGCCTCGGCCCTGGCGCCCAGCCTGGCGTGGCTGGTGGCGGCCCGCTTCGTTCAGGGGTTGTTCATCCCCTCCCTCACCACCTGCCTGGCGGCGTATCTGGCCAAGGTGATGCCGGCGGGTCGCCTCAACGTGGTGATGGGGACCTACGTCTCGGCCACGGTGCTGGGCGGGCTGTCGGGCCGCCTGCTGGCGGGGGTGCTCATGCCGGCGGCGCACTGGCGCTGGGCCTTCTTCCTTGCCTCGGCGCTGCTGGTGGCCACGGTCTTCGCCGCCCATGCGGGTCTGCCCCGGGAGCCGGATGAAGGCCCTGCCATTCGCGACACCACCCGCTTCCGGGATGTGCTCCTGCGCCACGATCTGATCCGCCTCTACGGCGTGGGGGCCGGGGCCTACTTCGTGTTCTCGTCGGTGTTCAACTACCTGCCCTTCTACCTCCACGGGGCGCCCTTTCACTGGTCCACCCGGGCCGTGACACTGCTCTACCTCAGCTACGTGATGGGCGTGGTGGCCGGGCCCCTGGCGGGCCGCCTCAGCAACCGCGCTGGCAATGGTGCGGCCATGCTGACGGGCACCCTATTTATCCCGCGATGGCCGCCCTGAAGCCGCAGTTCACCTGCCTCACCGGCGACCTCGTCTATTACGACAATGACGAGCCATCCGCAGTCACGGAGCGCCTCGCCCGCTATCACTGGGAGCGGATGTTCAGCCTGCCCCGGCTCATCGAGTTTAATAGCCACCACTCCACCTACTGGCTGAAGGACGACCACGACACCCTCAGCAACGACTGCTCGCCGGGCGCCGCGATGGGCGACTTCACCTTCGCGCAGGGGCAGAAAATCTTCCGCCAGCAGGCGCCGATGAATGACGACGGCCCCGACTACCGCACCATCCGCTGGGGACGCGACCTGCAGGTCTGGTTCACCGAGGGCCGCGACTACCGCTCCAAGAACAAATCCCAGGACAGCCCCGAGAAGACCATCTGGGGCGCGGAGCAAAAGGCGTGGTTCAAGCGCACCGTGAAGGAAAGCGACGCCACGTGGAAAATCCTCGTCTCCCCCACGCCCATCGTCGGGCCCGACCGGAAGAACAAAAAGGACAACCACTCCAACGAAGGCTACCAGCACGAGGGCGATGAAATCCGCGCCTGGCTCAAGGAAAACGCCCACGACCACTTCTTCGTCATCACCGGCGACCGCCACTGGCAATACCACTCCGTCCATCCCGGGACCGGCGTGCAGGAATTCAGCGTCGGCCCCGCGAGCGACGAACACGCGAGCGGCTCGCCCGGCTACGACGCAAAGTATCACAAGTTCCACCGCGTGCAGGGCGGCTTCCTCGCCGTCACCCTCCAGCGCGAAGGCGCAAAAAGCCGTATCCTCTTCGAGCACCGCGACGTGCTGGGGAAGGTCGCCTACTCCTGGAGCACCGAGCGCCCAGTCTAGCCGCAGACCCCGGCCCCATCACTCCGGGCACCTTCCTCGTCCCATTCCCGACGTCCCATCGCCCGGAACTGCCGATGGACGTGACATCGTCCTCTGCAGCTCGGGAGTCAGCCGGAGTCGCAGCCGGAAAATAGTGGCCCGTATCGCGAGCGCCGGATCCTGCCACTCGCGGACGAAAGATCGCCGCCAGGCCACCGGACGCCGACGGCGAAGTCCGCAACCCGGCGACCTGCGGCAGTGCGCCAGCAACCCCCCCAAACGGGACTCCGCGCACCTCGAACTGGACCCAGCAGGCGTTGAAACCAAAGCCACCAGGCCAGAAACGGGAATCAGTTGGAATGGAACGAAAACGGACAGTCATAAAACCGGAGGGATCAGTCATAAAATGGGAGGCAGGTGCGGCCGAACGGAAGCCAGCAGCACCAGAACGGTTGGCAGTGGTAACAAAACCATCGGCGGCAGCATCTGAAGCGGACTCGGTAATCATAAAGCCGCGTGTATCCGTCATAAAACCGCCGGCGACAATCATAAAACCGTGGTTAGCAATCATATCATTGCAGCGAGGAGCCGCAAAACTTCAGTCAGTAGCCCCTGAACGGGAGGTAATAACGGAAAAATGTCGAAAAACGTCCATTTTCCCCTGCCTATCCGGTTGGCTGACACTGCTTGAAGCACTGCCTTCGGCTCCCCCGATTCGTCCGCCAGGGCCGCGCCGGTGGTGAACAGAATCAGCGACGCGAGCAGCCCGACGAGATGATGGAGCACTGGCGCGAAGGGCATGGCGGGAAGGGCCTCCGCACTCCACGGCCAAAGACGGCATGAATATTCTCCCTTGCCCATGGATCCCCTTGCGGAAAGGGCGAAGAGGCCCGACTGAAGCCACCGAGGCACGTGGCTCAGGTGGGATTTCACAGGACTGCGAAGGCGTGGAAACTGCTACCCCGCCCAGCGCAGCATCGGCACAAACCAAAACTACCGCACCACCGCACACCCATGAAAATCATCCGCACCATCACCCTCTCCCTCATCG
>JBAWVV010000594.1:0-2521 GCA_037147115.1 Planctomycetia bacterium
CCCCGCGGGTGGTTCAAGCCCCGGTTTTTCCTTCTTTCAGCCCTTCCACCCCCGTCCGCCACCATGCCCACCGTCCGCTTCGCCAATGGCTATTCCCGCGAGTTTCCCCAGGGCTCCCGACTGGCGGATGTCGCCGTCGGCGCGACCGGTGGCGGGAAGAAGAAGTTGCCGCCGATCGCCGCCCTTCTCGATGGGAAGACCGTCGGCCTCGACGCTCCGCTGCCGGAGCAGGGCGAGACGCTGATCGAATGGCTCTTTACGGGCGACCCGCGCGCCCTGCCGGTGATGCGCCACTCGGCGGCCCACATCATGGCCCGGGCGGTGATGCGGCTCTTTCCGGGGGTCGAGCTGGCCTTCGGGCCGACGGTCGGGGCCGGCTTTTATTACGACATGCGGGCGGCCCAGCCGATCACCGATGACGATCTCCCCCGGATCGAGGAGGAGATGCGGAAGATCATCGCCGCCGACGAGGCCTTCGAGCGCGTCGAGGTGCCGCGGCAGGAGGCGGTGACGATCATCGCCGGTCTCAATCAGCCGCTCAAGGCGGAGCACATCGAGACGGGCCTCGCCGCTTTTCCCACGCTCTCGTTCTACCGGCAGGGGGAGTTTGTCGATCTCTGCCGCGGCCCCCATGTCCCTTCGCCCGGCTGCATCGGCGCCTTCAAGCTGACGAGCATCGCCGGCGCCTACTGGAAGGGGGACGCCAACAACGCCCAGCTCCAGCGGCTCTACGGCACCGCCTGGTTCACGCAAGAAGATCTCGACGCGCACCTGGCGGCGCTCGAGGAAGCGCGGAAGCGAGACCACCGCGTCCTCGGCAAGCAGCTCGATCTGTTTACGACGAGCCCTTTGGTGGGCGCGGGGCTGATCCTCTGGATGCCCAAAGGGGCGCTCGTGCGCAGCACGCTCGAGGCCTTCGTGCGCGAGGAGCTCTCGGCCCGGGGCTATCAGGCCGTCTACACGCCCCACATTGGCAAGATCGATCTCTACAAGATCTCCGGCCACTATCCCTACTACGCCGACAGCCAGTTCAAGCCGATCGTCATGCAGGACGACGAGCAGTACCTCCTCAAGCCGATGAACTGCCCGCACCACACGATGATCTACAAGGCGCGGCCGCGGAGCTACAAGGAGCTGCCGCTGCGACTGGCGGAGTTCGGCACCGTCTACCGCTACGAGCAGTCGGGTGAGCTCGGCGGCCTGACGCGCGTTCGCGGCTTCACGCAGGACGACGCTCACATCTTCTGCATGCCGGAGCAGGTCGAGGGGGAGGTCGAGGGCTGCATCGACTTCACGCTCAAAGTCCTCAACAGCCTCGCCTTCTCGAACTTCTCTGTGCGCCTTGGCTTCCGCGATCCCAACAGTGACAAGTATGTCGGCTCGCCCGAACGTTGGGCCGAGGCGGAGGGGGCGATCGAGCGCGTCGCCCGGCGCATGAATCTCCCAGGATGTGAGCCGGAGCTCGGCGAGGCGGCCTTCTATGGCCCGAAGATCGATTTTGTCGTTCACGACTCCCTCGGCCGCAAGTGGCAGCTCGGCACCGTCCAACTCGACTACAACCTGCCGAGCGCCGAGCGCTTCGATTGCGAGTACATTGGCGCCGACAACGCCCGCCACAAGCCGGTGATGATCCACCGGGCGCCGCTGGGGAGCCTGGAGCGGTTCGTCGGTGTCCTCATCGAGCACTTCGCCGGGGCCTTTCCACTCTGGCTGGCCCCCGAGCAGGCGCGGGTCATCCCGGTGAGTGAGAAGAGTGAGGCCTACGCCAAGTCGGTCAAGGCCCGGCTCGAAGCCGCGGGGCTGCGCGTCGGCCTCGATGCGGCGCCTGAGAAGCTCGGGGCGAAGATTCGCACCGCGCAGCTCGATCTGATCCCGATGATGGTCGTCTGTGGGCCGCGCGACGAGGCCGCGGGAACGGTGAGCCTCCGCGACCGGCTCGACGGCGATCTCGGCGCGATGAGCCTCGAAGCGGCGGTGGAGCGGCTCCGCGAGGAAAATCTCTCGCGCACGGTCCGCCACAAGCCGAAGCCGCTGGTGCTGCCGGGCGACGCCGGCGGCGACGGCGAGGAGTATTGATTCATGGAGAGCGGCGAGGCGCGCGCTTCGACCAACCGCCTGCCCCTAGGGAGCCTGCCCCCATGCCGCGCTTCATCCTCCTCGAGCACATCGGCGCCCCCGACGACCCGGCGGGGCGGCACTTCGACCTCCTCCTTGAAGCGGGGGAGGCCTGCCACACCTGGCGACTGGAGGAAATCCCCGCGCCGGGCGGCCCGGCGGTGGCGGCCGTGGCGATCGCCCCCCACCGGCTCGCCTGGCTCGATCATCTGGAGGGAGAAGTCTCCGGCGGGCGCGGCTTCGCCCGGCGGATCGACGGGGGAACGTACGAGCCGGCGCTCGAGCCCAGCGCCGAGGGTACCCCTCGAGAACGCATTCACGTGCGACTTGTTGGCGACACATCGACCCGGTCGCTCCTCCTCGACCCCGAAAAAGGTGCCAGCCACCAAATCTGGGGATGATGGGC
>JBAWVV010000595.1:0-2515 GCA_037147115.1 Planctomycetia bacterium
CCCCTTCGACGAGGTCGATCACCAGCACGACCGGTGGCCGGCCGGCCGCCGGATCGGCAAACACCAGGGCCCGGTCCCACGACTCCGCGGGGAGCCGGCCAGCCCCGGTCGACGGCCTCCCCTGCCAGCGGAAGTTGGCGTCTTCAACGAGCCCCCGACGGAGATGGACCAGCCCCGGAGCCTGCGAGACGTCCGCTCGTTCAAGCGCCACCAACACCCCCGATTCCGCCGCTGGCGCCAAGGCCCACACCTCGACGACCGGCGCTGACGTCACCATCCGCGCGGCTTCGGGACCGTAGAACGCCAGGCACCGTTGCGTCTGCCCCCGCTGGTACCAGATGCCGACGATGCCTGCCGTGATCCCGAGCAGGAGCAATCCGATCACGAGACGTGCCCCGGAGCCGACGGCCGCCGGCGAGGTGGACGAGTCCCCGGCGACGGCAGGGGAACCGGGGGAGGGCATGGGTTGATCTCCGAACAGGGTGCGTGTCCACGACCAATGTATACTTCTAGACCGCCGAGTCGGTCCGCCCCAGCCAGGAGCCTCCCCCGATGCCCAACGTCTTCGATCCATACCGCGAAGCGCTCGTCGTGGAACAGCACACGGAATGGCCCGAGGCATACGAGGACTGGTCGGCCGCCGACAAGTCGCGTGCCGCGGCGTTGCTCCATGCCAGCCCCACCGAGGCCGCGGACCTGGACTATATCCGTCAGCATTCCGGGTTCGCCCGCGTGATCCGCGTCACGCCGGAGGACATCGATCGCGTGAGTGTCGCCTGACGTGGCTGCCACCGTCGTCCGCGTCGAACTCGCCGAACGCGCCTATGAGATCGTCATCGGCCCCGGGGTGCTCGCCTCATGTGGCGCCGTGCTGGGATCCGCCGGTGCCCGCCGGGCGGTGATCATCGCCGACACCGGCGTGCTCGCCACCCACGCCGACGCCGTCGACGCCTCGCTGCGGCATGCCGGAATCAAGACGATGACGATCCCCGTCCAGCGCGGCGAGGCGTCGAAGTCGGTGACCGAAGCGGCGCGGCTGTGGGAGGCCCTCGCAGCCGCGAATGTCGACCGTGCTACCCATGTCGTCGCCGTCGGGGGGGGAGTGGTCGGCGATCTGGCCGGTTTCATCGCCGCCACCTTCGCCCGCGGCTTGCCGGTCTGGCAGGTGCCGACCACGCTCGTCGCCCAGGTCGATTCGGCGATCGGAGGCAAGACCGGGATCAACCTCCACGGGGGCAAGAACCTCGTCGGCGCCTTCTGGCAGCCGCGCGGCGTCTTGGCCGATACCAAGACCCTCGCCACGCTTCCCGAACGCGAGTACGTCAGCGGTCTGGCGGAAGTGGTGAAGTACGGGATGATCCTCGACGCGGCGCTGTTCGAGAGACTCGAGCGCCGTGCCGCGGAGATCCTCGCCCGCGAGCCGGCTGATGTCGAGGCGATCGTCATCCGTTCGGCCACGCTCAAGGCCTCGGTCGTCTCCCGCGACGAACACGAGCAGACGGGGCTTCGGGCGATCCTCAACTACGGCCACACCTTCGGCCACGCCTATGAAAACGCCATCGGCTACGGCACGCTCCTCCATGGCGAGGCGGTCGCCATCGGCATGACCGACGCAGCGGAGCTCGCCCTCCGGCTCGGACGGATCCCCGCCGAACTCGCTCGACGCCAAAACGCCCTCCTCACCGCCCTCCACCTGCCGGTGCGACTCCCTTCGGGCCCCAAGCCTTCGCCCGAGCAACTGGTGGCCCTGATGGCCCGCGACAAGAAGACCCTCCACGGCAGACTCCGGTTCATCCTCTCCAAGCAACTCGGCGAGGTCGAACTCGTCGAAGGGATCGAGCCCTCCGTCGTGCTCGAAGTGCTCGCTCGGATACCGTGAGCTTCGTTCCCCGCAGCGACCGCCACGCCGATGACGGCACCCGCTCCGCGGCCATGAACGACCGCGGGGGTGATGCAGGACCGCAAGGCCCCGCACCACCCCCTCGGGTGTTGTTATTCGCAGAAGGGACGGCGATCAGCGCCAATCCTTCCCCGGCAGCTTTGTCGGCCACTCGTCGTCGGTGAGCCATACGAGCGATGTCGACGTCGAAGCCAGGCCGGCGGCCTGCTTCGGCTGAGCGGCGGTGATTGCCGCCGAGCCCTCGGCATCGACACTGACACGGACCTGCTCGAAGTCGACGTCCGACGTGCACAGGCTCTGGTGGCGCGACGGCCGGAAGCCGGCCGGCACCTTCCCGAGAACTGTATCGATCCGCTTCTTGCTCCGCAGCCCGGACAGCGAGAGTTCAACCGTGTCACCGACACGACGGAGCACCGCGTTATCCAGACGGGCGGCATCGGGCAACTTCAGGAGCGCCGTGATGTCACGGGCACCGGTGCGGAGATCGCTCCCGGCAGCCCCCCGCTCTCCCTTCGGACCAGCTGGCCCCACCGCACCGGCCTTCCCGTCGACGCCGTTCTTGCCGTCCTTCCCGGCAGGGCCAGCCACGCCAGCCTTGCCATCGACGCCGTTCTT
>JBAWVV010000596.1:0-2509 GCA_037147115.1 Planctomycetia bacterium
GACGGGGCCAGAGCGATGCTCGTCCAGTCGCACTCGTGCCCCAAATCCTCCCCCAGCCAGGTTGGCAGCAGCCGTGCCACCAGCCCTTCGAGCGCCTCGTCCCATTCGAGGCGGCGGTGATCGCGCCGCCCGGATCGGGGATTTCCAACGGGATCGCAACCTGCAGTCATGGCACCTCCAACGCAACACATCCACGGCCAGGACACATCCCCGCCCGAAGCAGCGTACCGCGACGACACCTGAGCGGGGAAGGCGGTACGATAACGCTATGGCCAAGGGCTCACCCGACACCGAGGGATTCATCGCGCAGCAATTCCCCCGGCGCGCCCAGCCGGTGGTCGCCGTTGCTCTGGCCGGCTGCCTGGCGGGGATGGCGGCTTGGTACGTGGCTGCCGGCGGGCTTCATGGCGGCTTGGTCGACCACGATGCCCACCCCGCTGTCCCGCTCCGGTTCACCGTCGATCTGAACACGGCCGGAACGGTCGAGCTCTCCCAACTCCCCGGCGTCGGCCCAGCGCTCGCCCGGCGCCTCGTCGATCACCGCGATCTCCACGGCCCCTTCCGGACGCCCGAGTCGCTCCTCGACGTCCCCGGTGTCGGTGAAGCCACTCTCGCGCGCCTCCGTCCCCACCTTCGGCCGCTCCCCGGGGCGGCGCCCCTGTCGGAGCCCACTCGATGAACCCCCGCCCCGGCGTCTTTGAGCTCGTCAGCCCCTATGCCCCGGCGGGAGACCAGCCGACGGCCATCGAGAGCCTCGTGCGCGGCGTCATCGAGGAGCGGACCTCACAGGTCCTCATGGGCGTGACCGGCTCCGGCAAGACGTTCACGATGGCCAATTGTATCGCCCAAATCGGCCGGCCGACGCTCGTCCTCTCCCACAACAAAACCCTCGCGGCCCAGCTGTATGCCGAGTTCCGCGATTTCTTCCCCCACAACGCCGTCCACTACTTCGTCAGCTACTACGACTACTACCAGCCTGAGGCCTACATCCCGCAGCGCGACATCTACATCGAGAAAGATGCCGCGATCAACAAGGAGATCGACCGGCTGCGGCTGGCCGCCACGAGCGCCCTCGTGAGCCGGCGCGACGTGATCGTCGTCGCGAGCGTGTCGTGCATTTACGGCCTCGGCTCGCCCGACGATTACCGGGCCATGGTCATCCGCCTCGCCTCGGGGATGAAGCTGACGCGCGAGCAGTTGCTCGAGAAGCTGATCTCGATCCACTACGAGCGCAGCGATGTCGCCCTCGAGCGCGGACGATTTCGCGTCCGCGGCGACTCGATCGACATCTGGCCCCCGTACGAGGAATTGGCGACGCGGATCGAATTCTGGGGGGACACGATCGAGTCGGTCGCCGTCACCCACCCCACCAGCGGCGAAGTCGCCGCCCGCAAAGACGAAACCTATTTCTATCCCGCCCGCCACTTCGTCATGCCGGAGGACCGGGTCCGGGCGGCGGTGGGGACGATCCGCGCAGAGCTCGAGGCCCGTCTGGAGGAGCTGAAGTCGCAGGGGAAGCTCCTCGAGGCGCAGCGCCTCTCCGCCCGCACCCGCTTCGACCTCGAGATGCTCCTCGAAGCGGGCTTCTGCCCGGGGATCGAAAACTACTCCCGCCCCCTCTCCGGCCGTGCCCCCGGCAGCACGCCCGAGACGCTGTTCAACTATTTCCCCGAGGAATACCTGTTTTTTGTCGACGAATCGCATGTCACCGTGCCCCAGGTCCGCGGGATGTACGCCGGCGACAAGAGCCGGAAAACGACGCTCGTCGACCATGGATTCCGCCTCCCCAGCGCCATGGACAACCGGCCGCTGAAGTTCGACGAATGGGAGAAGAAGCTCCATCAGACGATCTACGTCTCGGCGACACCGGGGGAGTGGGAGCTGGAACGCACCGGCGGTGAGGTGGTCGAACAGGTGATCCGGCCGACGGGGCTCCTCGACCCGGTCATCGAAATCGTTCCGGCGCGGAACCAGGTCACGCACCTCGGCGGCGAAATCGCGACGACGGTGACGGCCGGCAACCGCGTCCTCGTCACGACGCTCACGAAGAAGCTCGCCGAGGACCTGACGGCCTACTTCCAGGAGCGTAACGTCCGCTGCCGCTGGCTCCACAGCGAGCTCGACGCCTTCGAGCGCGTCGACCTCCTCCGCGAGCTCCGCGAGGGGAAGTTCGACGTCCTCGTTGGCGTCAACCTCCTCCGCGAGGGACTCGATCTCCCCGAGGTGTCGCTGGTGGCGATCATGGACGCCGACAAGGAGGGCTTTCTGCGGAGCGAGACCTCGCTCATGCAGACGATCGGCCGCTCGGCCCGCAACGTCGATGCCCGCGTCATCCTCTACGCCGACAAGGTCACCGAATCGATGCAGCTGGCGATCGACGAGACAGCGCGCCGCCGCGAGCTCCAGCAGGCCTACAACACCGCCCACGGGATCACGCCGGAGACGGTCCGCAAGGAGATCCGCTCGGGGATCGAGGCGGAATCAGCGGCCCGGAACAGGGCGTTCGAGG
>JBAWVV010000597.1:0-2509 GCA_037147115.1 Planctomycetia bacterium
AACAGATCCTTCTGGATGGCCTGCCAGCGCGTCTCTTCGAGGTCTTCGAGCCGCCGGATCGCATCGCCGCGCGAGGATGACCGTGCCAGCCGCGCGGCCCAGTGCCGCAGGGCGAAGATCTCCCGCCAACGCTCGGCGGCCGGCAGCGCCTGAAACCACCGCGCCTCGGCGGCGATCACATCGCGCTGGTCCGGAAAAACCAGGCTGCTGTCGGCGGGCAGGAAGGGGGCGGGCATGCGCACCTCGGGGGGGCAGAGCCGGCAACCGACCCCAACCTTCCCCACTCTAACCAAAGCGTTGACGCCCCACAGCCGCCGGGACATCCCAGGACGTGCGACTGCTGACACGACAGACCGGTCCATGGCACCTCCGCCACCAGGTCCCTTGTGGCGAGCGATTCTTGCGCCTGCTGGGAAGCCGTCCGGGCTCTCGGGGGCGGTCCCGGAACGCCAGCCTTCGCCCCTTGAGTGGCGGTTGTCTGGGGTCGGGGCGGAGCCTCTCCCGTGTTTTCGGTGGATGCCAGTGTCCGGACAACACTCATCGACCGGGGCTTGCCGAGTTTTTTTAAGAGTGCGGAGTATTTCCTGCGGTATCACGCCCGGTTCGGTAGACACAAAGCTCCGAGACACTCACAGGTGCGAGAACGGAATCGCGACGATCGCCTCGTCGAGCAGCCGCGGCTCGGTGTCGTTAGTGATCACGAGGCCATACCGGCACCGGCGGTCGGCGACGAATTCGCGCAGGGCCGCCAGACGACGGTGGTCAATTGTGTGCGTGGACTTGATCTCGATCGGCACAAGCCCGACGTCCCCCTCGAGGATGAGGTCGATCTCCGCGCCGGCCGAGGTGCGATAAAAGAAGGCGCCGCAGTCGAGCCCTCGCCATTCCAGCTGCCGGAGAATCTCCTCGCTCACCATCGCCTCCCATGATCGGCCCGCCTGCGGGTGGCCGAGCAGGGCGTCGAGGTTGGCGAGATGGAGCAGGCGGTGCAGCAGGCCGCTGTCCCGCAGATGTCCCTTGGAATGCTTGACGAGCCGCTTCGTCGCCTGCTTCACATAGGGCGGAAGCCTGCGCCAGAGAAACGTGCCGTGAGCGATCTCAAAATAGTCCCGCGCGGTCGGAGGGGAGACGCCCAGACCGCGGGCGACATCGGCATGATTGATGATGGTTCCGGAGAGGCCGGCGAGGTGCTGCAGAAAAAGCCGAAACCGGTCCTGGTCGAGCCCGGGAAAGAGTCGGCCGATGTCACGCTCGACGTAGGTCTTGACGTACTGCGACATCCACATGGCCCGAAATCGGTCTGCCGGCTTGAGCCAGGGCTCGGGATAGCCTCCGCGGAGCCAGTAGTCGTGCACCTGCTGGATGTCGCCGCGGGCCCGCAATGAAAGGAACCGGGCGGCTGTCGCAGAGCGGTCGGCCAGAAGATCGGCGAAGTTCGGCCCCCCGTGAGATGGATGCACCTCGCTCCATGCAAAGGGCGCCAATTCGATCGTGGCGATCCGGCCGGCCAGCGTCTCCGACACGCGCCGCAGGAGTGAGGGAGAACTCGAACCGGTGATCACGAACCGCCCGGCCGACGAACGATCGGCATCGATGGCGACCCGCAGGGCCGGGAAGAGGTCGGGCAAGAGTTGGGCCTCATCGATCACGACCCGCCGGGGATGGAGTCGAAAAAAGAGGTCTGGATCGCGGGCCACGAGATCCCGGTCGCTCCCTCTCTCCAGGTCGAACCGGCGCCAATCGGCAGGCAGAGACCCAGCCAGCGTGGTCTTGCCGCACTGCCGAGGGCCAATGATGGCAATGCAGGGAAACGCCGCGAGATACTCGGCAAAAAGTGGCTCACAGGCTCGTTTCATGCCTTGCAGAATAAAACCTGAAGTTTTGAAATGCAAGCCAGTCGTGGCGTTGTTGATCCCCGCACGTCAGCCGCCGTCTCCTTTTTTCCCAAATGGAATCGGGATTGGCGTCGGTGGTCGCGCATCGAAGCCGGTCCTCCGACTGCCGCTGGACGGGTCTCGGATCGGCAAGGGTCTTGTTGCTTTGACGCCTGCTGCACATGCAGGCATGATGCAAGCACGCCATGAATCAAATCACGGTCCGCAACATTCCCGTGGCGGTTGAGGCGCGGCTTCGGGAGATGGCCGATCGCCTCGGTTTGAGCCTCAATCAGACGGTGATCCGCCTCCTGGAGGCGGCGACTGGGGGAAGGCCCGACGCGGCGAAGCGTGATCTCTCGCAGATCGCCGCCCGGTGGAGCGACCGCGAAGCCGACGCCTTCGATCGTGCGACGGCGTTCTTCGAGTCGGTCGACGAGGAGGTTTGGCGGTGACCGGTTGATGCGCGGTCAGCCGAAACTCCAGGAGCGGCTCGAGTCCGCGGACGAAGTGCTGCTCCTCGTGACCGTGCTCGGAGAGTTGTGCGCTGGATTCGAAGGCGGAAGTCGACTGGCGAGCAAACAGATCCTTCTGGATGGCCTGCCAGCGCGTCTCTTCGAGGTCTTCGAGCCGCC
>JBAWVV010000598.1:0-2504 GCA_037147115.1 Planctomycetia bacterium
CTAGATCGGCAGCAGCCGCCCTTTGTGCATCTCTACTGCACTTATTCGCGGTATCTTGTGCTGTTTGGAGACACGTGTTTTTGGCCAAGAAGGCCTCAGTGATCTTGTACGCGATCGCGACGTAGAGGGTTCCAAAGCAGGCAGCACACGCCGGGGCCATGACTGCAGGGGGCACGATAGCAACGGAGCACACTCCCAGGCACGAATATGTCCCCACGAGGCCCTGAGCCGCTAATGCGTCCAGGGAATCCTTCAACTTTCTTGTGCACGCCGGTACATCGACATTGCTGAAGGCGTCTTGACAGCCCGCAAACGCTGCTTTCCGCTTCTGGTCGATGGCAAACCAACTGTTGTCGTATTGCCTAGCAGCGTCCATATATCGCTTGGTTCTCTCTGCCTCGCAATTCCTTGGCATTCCGGGGGACGGTGGAGGAGACACCTGGAGCCCCTGAACGCCTTGGCTCGGAATCAACAACATCAATGCCACGGCGACGATCATCCGCATAGTGGCCTGCGTTTGAAGACTCTTCATAGGAAACATTGTCCTTTCTTTAAATTAGACATAATAAACAGGGACAAATTTTGTACGTCGACGGTTCCGTCTAGGTCCAGCAAGGACGCGTTGCGTTGAATGTTTCACCGAATGACCGCCCGCCATCGGCTGTACACTCGCCAGCCAACATAGACAATCACGCACGCCTCGAACCCTAGGAACAATGGATTGTTATACCACCTCGATGAAGGGGCTCCCGAAGAGTTGGATTCGATCGCGGGATGAGAACCGCTATTTTTTTCATCTCTCGCTTGGGTAGAGTGGAATTGACCGACTAACTCCGGGTCCGATTTCGACGGAGGCATCCGAGACTTCATGAGCGATTCGTGGCGTTCGTCGAGCGTTGGCTCTCCCGGAAGGCGATTGCCTTCTCGCGCCTTGTCCTCAAGCACAAGCCGTCTTAGCTCCGCTTGATACTCCTCCGTCGTGAATCCCGGTGGCGGCGGAAACACATAAACGCCCTTCTCTTTGTCGAACGGAGGGCGTTCAAGGGGTTTGACATCATCCCAGGGGTGAAAGTCCTTGAGCGACTCCAGCGTCGCTTCGTTGTCGAGGCGAGCTAATTCTTGGAGCGAGTTCGCCGTGGTGAATACGACGTCATCCGGCGGAAGAAAAAGATCGTTGGTGAGGTCGGCATTCGGCGTAATGTCGCTATAGCGAGTGACGTTTTCCGGGCCATCGTCGTTCCGCCATAGCTGCGTCGTCTCGACGAGCCGGCCCGATTGCTTGCCGATCGCGGATCGTGTTCCACGCGGGATCGGCCCGGCGACGCCGAGTGTCGCGAGCATCGAGTCGATGATCCCACTTGGCAGGATCTCCTCGACCACCCAACATTCCTCGCCGTCGATGGTCGTCGGATCCTTGAACGACACCGTGGCTCCCGGCGACGGTTTCCCATCGGCCGGCGCTGCTCCCTTCGCGGCCGACTGGGCCTTGGCGAGCATCCCTCCCAGAAAACCGGTCAGTCGGTAGCCCTTTTTGTTCGAGGCGGTCCATTTGTACATGTCGCCATCGAAGACCAGCACCGTCTGCTCAAAGCCGGGGGCGACGGTCTCGGTGCGCACCGCGAACCCCTGCTCGCCGATCTCCTTCTGCGAGACGGTCGACTCAACCCCACCGACGCGGATTCGAAATTGCACTGGAGGCGTCATCGCTTCCCGAGCGCGCTCGAGCACCTCACGGGCCGTCGGCGGCTCAGTCGAATCCGCCCCACGGGCCCCGGTGAAGATCGACAGGCTCAACGCAGCGACGATTATCGCGGCAACTGGCATCCGCAGCGTGTTCATGGGTCGATCCCCGCGGGGGTGGTGGACTTGCGGTCGGGCGGAAGCGAGGCCGGAGCTGCTCCATCGCTTTGCACGAGGACGTCGATCTGACTGGTTCGGGAGTCATCGAAGCGGACGCTGAGATAATCGCTCACGAGCCCCGCCGGGGCGGCGGGCGACAAGCGCACCGAGAGCCGGAGGGACTCGACCGCCCCGTCGGCTCCGGGCACCCGTTCCACCGCCTCGACCTCAACATGCCCGCGGACGGTGGTGCAGTCGCGGTAGGTCTCCAGGATGCCAGGAACGTCGGAGCGGATCGTGAGCGAGGCAGACTCGCCGCGCGCGAGCCGCAACGTGCTCGGCTCTGCCCACACGCGCCTCGGAAGCGTGGCCGAGAGCGAAAGACGGATCGTGGCGAGCTCGGGCGAATCCGCATCGGTGCGCAGGGTGAGCAGCCCGCCCACCGGGCCGGAGCGGTCGTTCGGCAGGGCAAAGGAGATCTCGAGTACGCCTCCGGAAGGGATCGTATCCCCTTCGCGCACACCCACCTCTTGGCAGCTACAGCTCTTTTCCACCGCGGTGACCCGGATGGGCCGGGCCGACGTGTTGGTGACTTGAAAAGTATGCGTGGGGAGGCTTTCGGCCCCGAGCTTGCCAAGATCGACCGAGCGCTCGGAGGATGAAGC
>JBAWVV010000599.1:0-2494 GCA_037147115.1 Planctomycetia bacterium
GGCTCATCCGCGTTGTGAACTCATCCTCGGCGGCGGGAGCGGGCTGGTGTTTGCGACGGCCGCGGAGGGGCGCGAGGTCGTCGCCGCCGAGGATGAGTTCACAACGCGGATGAGCCCATTTGACCGCCAGGCCCGGCTCAAATCGGCCGGTCCGGTAAGTAGCGCCGAGCACCGGGCGTTTGCCGCGCGGAGCGTGCTGGAGTGGGGCGACCGTGACCGACGCGCGATCACCGGGGCGATGCGCGGGCTCGAGGCTCGGTTCACCGAGCTCGGCGTCCGGTTCCCCGACCGGGTCCTCCTCGTCAAGACCAGCGGCGACGAGGAGGGGGGCGCTGCCTACACACGCGGCACGGCGATCATGCTCCCGGCGAAGGTCCTCGGCAGCGCCACGCCCGTTCTCCGCCGGCTTCTGTGTCACGAGCTGTTCCATGTCCTCTCCCGCAGCCGGCCGGCCTTGCGGGAGAAGCTCTACGCTTCGATCGGGTTCCGGCCCTGCGGCGACGTCGTCCTGCCGGGTGACCTCGAGGGCCGCCGGATCACCAATCCAGACGCACCGCTGTTTGATCACTGCATCCGGGTCAAGGTCGACGGGGTCGAGCGGTCGATGGTGCCGGTGCTCTGGTCGCGGACGGCCACGTACGACGCGAAAGCGGGGAAGGCCTTTTTCGACACGATGGAGTTCCGGCTCCTCGCGGTGCGCCTCGAGGGGGACCCCTCCCGCGGCGTGCCCGAGGTCGATGATGCGGGTGAACCGATCATGACCCAGCCGGAGGGGGCGGCCGGATTCTTCGAACAGGTGGGAAGGAACACCGGCTATCTGATCCACCCCGAGGAGATCCTCGCCGACAATTTCGAGCTGCTTGTCGCTGCTGACCGGCGGCCGCCGAACCCGGAGATTGTCCATCGCATGGGGGAGATTCTCGGGGCTGCGGAGTGAAGCCTCGGGCTCACGCTTGCGAGGGGAGCTAGGGTTTTTAAGGAACTTTTCCTCTATCGTAGCGTTGAAGTCAGCGCGCCTCGATTCGAACCCCCGGCCAGTCCCGGGGGGCTCCATGGTCGGTTCCCAGACCAGACGATGCTCTTTCCCCACGCGTCACGGGACAGCCCGACGCGCGTGGCACGGATGCCCCGACACCATGGATCTACAAGTATCCCTCTCCATCGCCCACGCCAGTGACCTCCTTCGTGCCGGTCTGATCGCGATCGCGGCCGGCGATGGGATCGTGATCGCCGGGTGTTATCGCGATGCCGAGGGGGCGATCGAAGGGATTGCGGCGTCGCGCCCCGCTGTGGCGCTGATCGACAGCGCCCTTCCCTCAACCGATGGCTTCACGGTCGCCAGGAAGGTGCTCGATCAGATCCCCGGAATCGCGGTTGTGATCATCAGCCCCGCGGCCGACACGACCCATCTGGCCCGGGCGCGGGCAGCCGGCGCGGTCAACTGCATCGCCGAGAGCTGCAGCGCTTTAGAGCTCCTGGCGACGATCCGCAACGCCGCGCTGGGACGGGCCCCAAAGCCCCCCGAGCCGTTCGCGGTCGTGGCTGCCCGGCTGGCTGCCAGCGGCCCGGACGGGGCCGATCGCCATCTGACGCTCCGTGAGCGGCAGGTGCTGCGCCATTTGGCTTACGGCCTGAGCAACGACGAGATCAGCGCGGCGCTTGGAATCGGGCTGGAGACGGTGAAGACGCACGTCCACAAGCTGTTGCAAAAGATGTCGATGCGCGACCGCACCCAAGTGGCGGTATGGGCGGTCAAGAACGGCGTGGTCTGAAGGGGCAAGGGCGCCGGTTCAGACCTTCTCGAGCTTCGTGACTCGTCCGGTGGCGACCCACTCCGCCACGAAGATGTCGCCGGCGGGGGTGAAGCAGGCGTCGTGCGGGTGGACGAACTCGCCGTCGACCCACTTGTCGGGCTGGCCGCGGAGATTCTCCACCGTCCCGAGCCGCGCGACCGCTTCGCCGAGCTTTGCCACCGGCTTGTTGTCGGGTCCGAGGAGGGTGACGCAGGCCTTCAATTCCGGGACGACGAGGAGATCTTTCCAGCTGTCGATGTTGGCCGGCAGCCCGAAGCCGGGAAGTGTCTCCTGATAAACACCCTCCATCGAGAACACCTGGAGCGTGTCGTGGGCCCGGTCTGTGACGACGATCGTCGCCGCGCGCCCCGGCCGGCGGTCGACCCACAGGCCATGGGCGGTGTTGAACGTCCCCTGGCCGTCGCCAGCGCCGCCGAAGCAGCTGACCCAGTTTGCATCCTTGTCGTAGCGGTGGATCTTGAAGGTGCCGTAGCCGTCGGCGAGGAGGAAGCCGCCGTCGTCGAGGAAGGCGACGTTCGTCGGTAGGAAACCCTCGCGCGTCCAGGTCGCCGTCGTCGAGACATCCTCACCGGCCGCGTAGCAGCCCGACTCCATCGGGGCCTTGCGGTACCAGACCGTCTCTCCGTCGAGGGTCAGCTTGGCGAATGCCTTCACCTGCTGATAGGCGCAGACATAGAGGA
>JBAWVV010000600.1:0-2484 GCA_037147115.1 Planctomycetia bacterium
GGCATGGCGAGCGTGGCATGATGGCCGCAGGGGGCCGGGCCGGCGAAGCCGGTGACGATGTGCCGCGAATAGACGGCGTTGTGCCCCTCGACGAGCGACAGCTCCTTGACGATTTTCCCCTGGCGGGCCTGCGGCTCGAAGGCGAGGACGAGCGTGTGCCGGCTGCCGTCGTGCTTGGTGTCGACATAGGTCCACTCCGCTCCCGCCACCTCGCCATGGGGCGGATGCTTTTCCTGTCGGTACTCCTCTCCGTTGCCACCGAAGGGGAGGCAGAACCAATCCCCGCGCAGCGCCGTGAGCACCGGCGCCGGCAGATCCTGCAAGCCTTCGTTCTGCCACGGGCTGATGTGGTACGGCTGAACCGGCTTCCCCGAATCCCGCAGGAACGTCACCGGCGCCATCTGCCCGCCGACCTTTGTCACCGCCAGGCGCACCTGCGGGCTCTCGAGAATCCACGACGGCTGCGAGTCGATCGTTTCCAGCTTTGCCGGCTCGGCGGCGGTGGCAGGGATCGTGGCCGTGAGGCAGAGGATCGAGAGGATCGAGGCCAACGCACGAAGCGACATCGAGGAGACTCCTGCAGGAAAACGGACGGAGATTTTCAGGCGATCGAGACACCCAGCGCCGCGGCGAGGGCCCGGCGCATCGCCGGCACATCGGGGGAAACGCCGGTCCAGTGCCGGACGCCGATCACCCCCTGATTGACGAGCATGCCGAGGCCGTCGATGCAGGTGCAGCCGCGGGCCTTCGCTTCGCGGAGGAAAGCCGTGTCGGGGGGGCTGAAGACAACGTCGGCGGCGACGAGTCCGGGGCGGAGAGACTCAAGCGCCACCGGCACCCGAGCGGCGCCGTCATAGAGCCCGATCGAGGTGCCATTGATGACGACGTCGGCCGTGGCAGGGACGGAGTAGTCGCCCGTCCACTCGACAAACTCGGCGGCGGCAGAGGTCTGCTCGCGGAGGACGCCGACAAGCTCCTCGCCCCGGGCCCGCGAGCGGTTGACGATTGTGATTTTTTTGGCACCGGCGAGAGCGAGCTCCACGGCCACGGCGCGGGCCGCGCCGCCGGCACCGAAGAGAACGATCTCCTTGCCGGCAGGCGGCACGACCTCCGCCAAGCTCTCCAAAAAGCCCTTGCCGTCGGTGTTTTCGCCGATGAGGCGGTCTCCCCGGCGAACGACGCAATTCACGGCGCCGATGACCCGGGCCGATTCCCCCAGCCCGTCGAGGAGCGGGATCACCGTCACCTTGTGGGGCATCGAGAGGTTGAAGCCCTGAAATCCCATCGCCTTAAGCCCGGCGACCGCGGCAGCGAGATCCGCCGGAGCGACCTCCATGTTGACGTAGCGCCAAGGGAGATCGTGGTGGCGGAAGGCGGCCTCAACCATGGCGACCGTCGGGTTGCCGGCCGCCCCCTGCGACATCGAGCCAACGAGCTCAGGGCAGAAGTTGTTGGTGTCGGAAGTGCCCATCGGAATCGTGCTCGCGTTTTTCAGTTGGCAGGCGCCGGCTCGCCGGCGGGGCGGAGGTCGGGGTCGTTCACGGCGTCGGCCTTCCGGTAGAGGCTCGTGGGGATGAACATTTCCGGGGGTAGTTCCTCCCCCTTGGAGTGGCGCACGATCGCATCGACGATCTGTTCGCCCATCTTCACCGGGAACTGGATCGGGTCGGCGTAGATCTTGCCGTCGCGGATCGCTTCCTTCCCTTCGGGCTGGCCGTCAAACCCGACGACGACGACCTGCGCCGTCTTCCCTGCCTTCTCGAGGGCACCGACGGCGCCGAGCGCCGAGGGATCATTAATAGCGAAGATGCCGCGCAGATCGCCATGGGCCTGGAGGGCATCCTCGGCGGCCTTGTAGCCGGAGTCGCGGGCGCCGCCGGCCTCGAGCTCGGCGATGATCTCAATCGCCGCATGCCCGGCGGGGAGGGCCGCATTGTGGGCGTCGATCGACTCGCGGAAGCCACCGACGCGGAGCAGACAGCTCTCGGCCTGCTTGAAGTGGAGGATGGCCACTTTCCCTCCTCCGGCCCCGAGGGCCTCGATCATCGCGGTGGCTGCTTCCTTGCCGCCGCCGAAGTTGTCGGTGGCGATCTGCGTGACGACCTTGGCGTCGCTGCCGCGGTAGGGAATGTCGACGGTGAAGACGGGGATGCCGGCGGCATTGGCCTCGGCGATGATCGGCCCGATCGCCTTGGAGTCGCAGGGGGAAAGGACGATCGCCGCGACCTTGCGGACGATGAAGTCCTTGACCTGGTTTCCCTGCTTGGCGACATCCTTGTCGGCGCTGACGACCTGGGCGTAGAGCGTCTTTTCGCGTGCCTTGGCGGCGATCGTTTCGCCGATGAGCTTGAAGAACGGATTGTCGAGCGTCAGCAGCGAGACGCCGATCGTGCCGGCCGACATCCCGCCGGTGGCTCCAACGGGTGGCCCGCCTGACGACGTATCAGCCTCGGGGCGCTGCGGCCGCTGCGGCCGGGCCGGTGC
>JBAWVV010000601.1:0-2479 GCA_037147115.1 Planctomycetia bacterium
TCAGGGGGCAGAGGAGGGCCGGGCCGGCACGGACTGGTATTGGCTCGAGCGACGTTGGACGGCCTCGACCGCCCGCCGCCGGAATCACCCCGCCAGCCAGCGCTCGACAAACTTCGTGTCGATCTCGGCGCGGTGGAACTCTTGCAAAGCGAGGATGTCGAGGTGGAGCGGCACGGTCGTCTTGATCCCAGCGACCCGCAGCTCCTGAAGCGCTCGAACCATCGTCTCGATCGCTTCCTTGCGGGTCGGCTGGTGGACGATGAGCTTCCCCACGAGCGAGTCGTAATGGGGAGGGACGACGTAGCCGGCCACGGCATGCGAATCCCACCGGACCCCGAAGCCACCGGGGGCAATGATCTGCTCGATCCGGCCGGGGCAGGGGCGGAAGTTGGCGGCCGGATCCTCGGCATTGATGCGGCACTCGAGGGCATGGCCACGGGGGACGATGTCCTTCTGCTCGATCCACAGTTTTTCACCGGCGGCGACGCGGATCTGGGCTTTCACGAGGTCGATCCCGGTCACCAATTCGCTCACCGGGTGCTCGACCTGGATCCGGGCGTTGACCTCGATGAAGTAGAAGTTGCCCTCCTGATCGACGATAAACTCAACGGTGCCGGCAGAGTGATAGCCGGCGGTCTTGCAAAGCCGCACCGCCGCCTCGCACATCGCCTTGCGGGTCTCCGGGGCGAGCCGCGGGGAAGGGCTCTCCTCGATGAGCTTTTGGTGGCGCCGCTGCGTCGAGCAGTCGCGCTCCCAGAGGTGAAGCATCGTGCCGTGGGTGTCGCCGAGGACCTGCACCTCGACATGCCGCGGCCGGTCGATGTAGCGCTCCATGTAGATGCCGGCATTGCCGAACGCCGCCAGCGCCTCGGCGGAGGCCTGCTGCCAGGCCGGGGAGAGGGCCTGATCGTCTGCCGCGACGCGCATCCCTTTGCCGCCACCGCCGGCCGTCGCCTTGAGGAGGACCGGAAAGCCGATCTGCCGGGCGATCCGCACGGCATCAGCTTCGTTGGCAATGATCCCGTCGCTCCCCGGCACGCACGGCACCCCCGCCTCACGGGCCAGCGCGCGGGCGGAGTTCTTGTCGCCGAGCCTTGCCATCGCCTCCGGCGTCGGGCCGATGAACCCGATGTCGCACGACCGACAGACCTCCGCGAAGTGGGAGTTCTCCGAGAGAAATCCGTAGCCGGGGTGGATCGCCTGGACATTGCCGATCTCGGCGGCACTGATCACGCGATCGATGCGGAGATAGCTCTCGGAGGCCTTCGCCGGGCCGACGCAGATCGCCTCGTCGGCGAGTTGGAGGTAGGTGGCATCGCGGTCGGCCTCGCTGTAGATGGCGACCGTCTCGATGCCCATCTCACGACAGGCGCGGATCACCCGCAGGGCGATCTCTCCACGATTGGCAATCAGAACCCGTTTGAACATACGCTCCGCCCGGATCGGGGGACACCGGACCACTCACCGGCAGGCTCGCACGCCGCCGGCCGGCGGCAGGCGGGGGAACCGGCCGTACGGACCGGGCTCATTTCTCGGGATCGACCTTGATCAGCGGCTGGCCGAACTCGACCGGATGGCCGTTCTCGACGAGCACCGCCACCACCTGCCCCGAAACGCCGGCGGGGATCTCGTTGAAGACCTTCATCGCCTCGATGATGCAGACCGTCTTCTCCGGCCCGATCCGGTCGCCGACCTTGATGAACGCGGCGGAATCGGGACCGCTGGCCCGGTAGAACGTCCCCACCATCGGACTTTTGATGATCACCATTTTGGAATCGGCCGGCGGCGGGGCCGCGGCGTCCGGGGCCGGCCCAGCCGCTCGGGCGGCCGGGGCCGTCGGCGCCACGACGACCTCCCCACCGCGTTTGATGCGGACGCGCTGATCGGCGTTCTTGAGATCGACCTCGGCAAGGTCGTGCTTCTCCATCAGCGCAATGAGCCGACGGATCTGCTTGGTGTTGAAAGAATCTTCGGGCTTGGGTGCCGCGCTCATGAGGCTCGCCTGTCTGGTGGCTGGCAACGGTTCGGTGCCCCGGTTGGCATCCGCCCGGGAACTCGCCGCGGCGCCGGAGGACTCCGGAATCCGCGGGGAATTTCGCGGCGAGGGTATCCCGGGACGGGGATTTCAGTCAAGGTAACAAGATCGCGGCCGGTTTGCGTCCCTACTTCACCAGACTTCTGCCTTGCCGCCGCCCTCCCTTCTCGTTCCCCGATGTTCTCCCCCTCAAGTCCTCCCCTTTCCCCGCCCGTCGACCTCCCCAGGCTCGCCGTCAGACGGCGGGATTCGAGCAAGCGGGATTACGGCCGGGTGCTTGTCGTGGGTGGGGCTGCCGGGATGGCCGGAGCCCCGGCCCTGGCGGCTATGGCGGCCCTCCGCAGCGGGGCAGGACTCGTCGATCTGGCCGCGCCGGAAGGGGTGGCGACGATCGCCGTCGGATTTGATCCCTGCGTCATGACGCACCCCCTCCCGGCCCGAGAC
>JBAWVV010000602.1:0-2476 GCA_037147115.1 Planctomycetia bacterium
GCGATGCTCAGCCCGGTTGGGAACGCGACTGCGAATCTCTACCCGCGGGAAGCGTTGGCTAGCAGGCCGCTTTCAGGCGACGACGCTCAAGCAGCCCCAGCGACCCCAAGACGAGGGCCAGAACGCTCCCCAGGCTATTCGGGTCGATCTCGGGGACCGAACCGTAGGTCAGATCATCGATGGCAAAGTAGGCGGGCGTGTTCAGTCCGTAGGAGCCCGTATCGGAACCCGTGAAGGCGAAGGAGACCATATCGACGGTTCCAAGCCCTGTAAGGTCAAACCAGGCCCACCCCGCCAGGATCCCCGCCGAGGAGAGAGTCCTGAAATCGGCGAGATAGAAATCGGCCGAACCTGTGGAATTGCCCTGCAAAAACCCGGTAGCGGTGACAATCAGATAGCCTTGGGCGCTGGCGAGGGGGGTCGTGAAGCCATAGGGATCACCATTGGCCATCGCCAGATACGCGTAGGTCGAATTCGCGATCTCAAATCCCGACACCTTTCCGGGGGTCGGCAAGGTGAAACTCGCTCCGTCGGCGTAGGCGATGCCATAGGTCGGCGACTGATAGCCGCCTCCCGGATAGCTGGCGTACTGATTCGTGAAATCCGGATCGGTGGTATTGACGACGCTTGAGGCGGCGAACCCCGTCCAATACGTGTACGAGCCGTCAGGGGCCACGCTAAAGGTGTTTGAGAAGGCGACGCCTCCCGAGACGATCGGGTTCGACACCGACTGCCCGTTCAGCAGGTTTCCAGGATCGCCATTGAAATAAGAATTCGAAGCGAGGCTCAGATCTTCGAAGGTCACGGTGTCACCTCTGGCAACACCCCCTGCGGCGACAAGCAGCAGCAGGGAGCTGCAGATCCGCAAGCAACGGCCACTGCCCCCGCTGCCAAGCCTCCGCCGGCACACGTTGATCGGACTACAAACCGCGGCCATCTGTTCACCTGTTTTCATCTCTTCCCTTTCGTTTGGAAAACCAGTGTCGACGCTCGAACGTTTCCTGTGCTGCGATGGATGGTGGTCATTCCGCGGTCCACGGCGCGGCCGGTGATTCCCCCTTGGCTCGTGTCATCGCCGCGGCCAGGATGCGCGTGTCGGTGCTCTCGGCGACGAATTGCACCGAGCCGTCACCGGCCAGCGCCTGGGCTCCCGCCGGATGCCTGCTGCGCATCTCGTCTTCCCAGAACGGCATTTTGGCGTTCAGCGCGTAGGCCTGGTCGAACAGATTGCGGCCATTGATCCACTGACCGTCTGCCCATGGCTCCCGCGCGCATTCTGCGACGAGGATGGTCTTCGAAAGCCCGTCTTGGATATCCTTGATCGCATAGCTGGTGTCGGTGCAGATCACGCCCTTCTCCGGACTATTTGGGCTGATGATCCGCTCGCCAACGACACCCCCGTAGTCGCAGCCACCCATTCCGAACACGAGCGTGCTCGTGCGGCCCGCGGACGGGCAGAGGTACGTCGAAATGACCGCGGCGGCTGCTGCCGCGTTGGCAGGGTGGTCGTAGGGAATCTTGTAGTTCACCCGGTCGCCCGCAATCTGTTCCTCCAGCCAGGGCAGGATGAACGCGCTCCAGGCAAGGCAGCGCTTGGTGCCGCCGGTGCTGGCCTTCCATTCAACGCAGCCGATCGGAAACCTTCCCTTGCCGAGCAGATACCCATGCATTGCACAGCCGACCTGGCGGAGATTGTTGGCGCATTGAAGCCGGCGGGCCTGCTCACGTACCGACTGCACTGCCGGCAGCAAGAGCGCGACGAGAACCATCACGATCGTCACGACGACGAGCAGTTCGACGATCGTCATGCCGACACGTCGACCGAGCGAGGCGCGGTACAGAGTCATGGGAAACCGATGCGGTTCAGTGACTGGGCAGTGCATGAGCGCAGCCGCCGCCACAGCTCCGCACAGACTCCTCCCGATCGCCGGGAGATCCGCGCGCAGCAGCACTACGACATGCCCGACGCTTGATAAGAAATCTCTTAACGGCCGGTTTTACGACCGTGCAGGCCACCCCGCCCTCGCAGGTTGGCATGCTCCTAAACACTGGTAGGTCTTCTGACTCCCGAGCTCAGCCGACTGCATGCCTTCTCGCAATGGCCACGGTATTCCGCGGATCGCAATGGCAGAGAAGCAGCCGACCTTAACGCCCGGATACAGCGGCGGGGCCGTCCCGGAATCACACCGGAGTTCCCTGTTTACCCGCCGTCGACAGCCGTCGAGACGAGTCACCAGATTCCGCCACACCCTACAGACCTCAAGCTCGGCCTGTCAACGGCACTCCGACACGGGATCTCGCCGCCGTCCAGACGACTGCCGCTGGAAAACAGCTCCGCCCCCTTTTCTGGAGGCATCCGGTTTTCACGGGGGGGCCCGTAAGACGATCGCGATAGGCTTGCAACGCTCCCACGTCGGTCTGCGGCCACTCCACCGCTCTCGGTGGGAGCGGGGGGGCGAAGCTTCTTCCCCCTGCG
>JBAWVV010000603.1:0-2469 GCA_037147115.1 Planctomycetia bacterium
GAACCACCCACAGGCTCGCCACCGCGAGCGCAATCCTCCCCGTGATGCCAACTGAAGTGCGAGGGAACGGGGGTTGCTATCCCCAAATAACAAAGCAGCGGTGGCCTTCGCGAGGAGGGCCACCGCCGCTGTTGGTGTCGACGTTGTGGGACGTTGGTCAGACGCGGGCGATCTCAAAACCCTTTCGCGGCGTCCGGGCGGCGAACTTGGCGGCCTGTTCGTCGCCGACAATTTTTTCCGCGGCCGGATCCCACTTGATCGAGCGGCCGAGGCGGCCGGCGATGCTCGCCAGATGGCAGGTGTTCATCGCCATGATGTGGCTGTAGACGTCGGAGACAGGTAGGCCCCCTTCACGGATGCAGCGGTAGAAGTTCTGCTTGTGCCCTTCGAAGGGCTTTCCCTTGTAGAGCTTCTGGACGTCGGCATCGGTGAACTGGTCCTTGTCCCAGTTCTCCTCGATCGGCGTGCCGGTGCACTTCTCGCGGTTGACGAACATCCGCCCCTTTTCCCCCTCGAAGAGGATGCCGTTGTCGGAGCGGCTGTCGATCACCATCTCGACGCCCGAGGGGAACTTGCAGACCACGGCGAAGTCGTGGGCTGTGTTGTAGGAATCGTCAACGGTCGCGTAGCCGTCCTTGTAGGGGACCGGGTGCTTGACGTCGGTGCCGTCGATGCTCGTCGGCCCCTTCCCCTTCGAGTCTTCCTGGAGGGCCCACTGAGCGATATCGACATGGTGGGCACCCCAGTCGGTGAACTTGCCGCCGGAATACTCATACCACCAGCGGAACTCATAGTGGCAGCGCTTCTCGCGGAAGGGAACCGCCGTCGCCTGCCCCTGCCACATCTCCCAATCGAGCTCCTTCGGCACCTCAGCGACCGGGAAGGGCCCGCCGGTCGGGGCGCCGTTGATGCCGACAGTGACCTTCTTGATCGGCCCGAGGAGCCCCTTGTGGACCATGTTCACGGCCCGGAGGAACTGATCCTTCTGGCTCCGCTGCTGGGTGCCGATGAAGAACACCTGCTTGGGGAACTTCTCGGCGGCGTTGCGGCAGAGCTGGTTTTCTTCGAGCGTCAGCGACAGCGGCTTTTGGCAGAAGACGTGCTTGCCAGCCTGGAGGGCCTCGATGGCGATCTTCACATGCCAGTGATCGGTGGTGACGATGCTGACGACGTCGATGTCGTTGCGGTCGAGCACTTTCCGGTAGTCGCGGTAGGCATCGGCCTTTCCCTTGCCGATGTTGCCATCCTCGCGGGCCCGTGAAGAGTGGCGATCGTCGACGTCGCAGACGGCGAGGATGTCGCCGAATCCGGCATGCTGTTGGGCATCGCCGGTGCCCATCGAGCCGGTGCCGATGCAGCCGATCCGCGGCCGGTCGGAGGCGGCCGCGTTGGCAAACGCCTTCGAGGTCCAGGCGAAGGCGGGGACAAAACCTCCGGCGACCGCCGCGGCGCCAAGCGCCGACGAACCGAGGAACCGACGGCGCGAGGCGCCTAGTTGGCCAGACATGGAAACGAGTCTCCCCTGGAGCGATTGAAGGATTGAGGAAAAAACGGTGCTTCCCCCGCGGGAGGAGTCTACCGCCGAGCCCGACAGCCCGCCAATTCCAGTCCGGCTTCCATGTGGGCCGAGATTCCACGATGGTCGCCCGTCGCGCGATGGTCGCCCGCCTCGCGAGGGACGCGCTGACGGCCTAGCTGTCGCCCCTTTATGATGCAGGTCCCTTTCCCGCATTGAGGGATGGAGGAGCCAGTGATGCCCGGCTCGATGAAGGCACCCGCGACCGACAGCGGAACGAAGGCGGCGGAGGCCGTAATCGCGATGGAACCAGGGAAGGCAATCCGAGCGATCCGCGGGCACCTGCCCGATGGCACGGCCGACTACGTGGCTGAGTTGCTCCGTGGCGAGCATCTCGGCGGCACGGCGGTTGAGGTGCGCTCGGTGCGGGCGCGGCGCTCCAAGCTCGGTGACCATCGGGCGCCGGTTCGTGGCCGCACGATCCACCAGATCACGGTCAACAACGATCTCAATCCGTATGCCTTCCTAACGACGCTCCTCCACGAGATCGCCCATGCAGTCACTTGGGAGAAGCATGTCCGCCCGCGAAAGCCGTTCTCGCGCCGCGTTCTCCCCCATGGAGCCCAGTGGAAGAGCGAGTTTGGCCAGATCCTCGCGCCGGTGGTGGAGCAGGGGGCGCTGCCAGAGGATGTCTCGGGGGCGCTGGCTCGCTATCTGCAGGATCCGGCAGCGGCCACCTGTAGCGATCGCGGCCTGCTCGTGGCCCTGGCCCGCTACGACACCCCCGATCCGGGCCGGAAGCTCGTCGAGGAGGTGGCCGTCGGGGCCGCCTTCCGCGTCGAGGGGGGAAGGATGTTCCTGAAGGGCCCGAAGCTCCGCAGCCGCTTCCGCTGCTACGACGCCAAGACCGGCGTCGAATACCGCATCCACCCGCTCTGCCGGGTGACGCTCTG
>JBAWVV010000604.1:0-2461 GCA_037147115.1 Planctomycetia bacterium
GGCCTCCGCTCACTCGATGCCGCCTGCGCTCCGCCATCCATGGCTCCGCTGGCCGTCAACGCCGTCTCTCGGAACACGGGCGACCCCTCGCCAGCGGGCACTCTCTGGTGCTGGTGGTTGCTGGTCGTTGCCAACGCGCAGGCGAGGCGGGGATCGGCGAACGCTTGAGGAGTGACGAGGTCCTCCGAGAAACGACGAAACTTTTGCCGGCCCCGCCGATGAACCACCCACAGGCCCGCGACCTGCATGGCCCCCGATCCTTCCATGGCCACTGAAGCCCAGAGCGGCTCATACGGGGGCAGCCGTGCGACGTGAAATCCAAGTATCATCACGCCACCATGATCACTCGCTTATTCCAGACATACGTTGCCTTCGTCTTTCTCGTCGCCTCGGGCGCGGCCCTTCCCTCCCGGGCCGATGAGGCGGCAGACTTTCCCACCGAGCTTGTCGACTTCGGCCCCGCCTCTTCTGTGCCGCTGTTTGCCGGCGGGGGCGACGGAGCGTGGGACAAAAACATCCGTGAGCGCGGCTGGATCCGTCGCGAAGGGCCCGATCGCTGGCGGCTGTGGTACACCGGCTACAACGACGACCAGAGCCCGCTGCGGCTTCTTGGGCACGCCACGAGCACCGATGGCCTCAACTGGACGCGCGATCCGGCCGGGCCACTCGTTCAGGGCGACTGGATCGAGGATGTGTGTGTCGTTCGCGACTCGGGCCGCCTGGTGATGTTTGCCGAAGGGGAGGGGGATATCGCCCACCTGCTTGTCTCTTCCGACGGCCTGGCCTGGGAGGAGCGCGGGCCGCTCGATATCCGCCTCAAGACCGGAGCACCGATTCCGGAGGGGCCGCGCGGCACGCCGGCGGTGTGGCATGAGAAGGGGGTGTGGTGGCTGTTCTACGAGCGCGCCGATCAGGGGATCTGGGTGGCGACGTCGCCCGATCTTGTCACCTTCACGAACGTCACCGACGATCCTGTCATTCCCCTCGGGCCCGACCATTACGACACCCGGATGATCGCCGTCGATCAGATCGTCAAACACCGCGGCCTGTACTACGCCTACTACCACGCCAGTGCCATGGGGGAGCGGGGCCGGTGGTGCACCTGCATCGCGCGGAGCGATGACCTCGTCCACTGGACGAAGTACGCGGGCAATCCGATCGTGCCTGTCGACGATGCCCATCCCGGCACGAGCAGCTCGCTCCTCATCCCCGACGGCACGCGGCATCGGCTCTACACGACCCACCCCGAGGTCCGGGTGCGGTTTTCTCTTGTGCCGGTGACGGGGATGCCGTCGCGCTGACTCTGGCGTCAGCCGGGTCAGGCAACGGGACTGTCGGTGAGGATCGGCAGCGGGGTGACGCCGCGCTCCCGGGCCGTGCGGACATCGAGCATGGCGTCGAGGTTTGTATCTTTGACTTTGTGGATCGCGTCGCGAAGTTTCTCCTTCGCGCGGTCGATCGCCTGCTTGAGGCCGGTCCTGCAGGTCATGGAGGTGGCTTCCACGGGAAGGAGGGATCCGTCTTCGACGGCTCTGAGGATGGCGTCGTGCTGGATCGGCTCGGTGAGCATCCATGGGGTCGCGGCCGAGCGATTGACGACCGTCCCGCCGAGGGCGGTGTGACGTCCCTGGATCTCATCGGTGACCTTCGGATCGCGGAGTGAGGCGAAGAATTGCTCGCGGGCCTCGGCGGAGACCCACAGGCCGCAGAAGGCATGACCGGAGGTGAGGAACAGGACGGTATGAAAGCCGATGTGTTCCCAGCAGGAGGCGAGGAGCAGGGCGAGCTCGATGCAGTTGCCGCGTCTCCCGCGGAGGACCTCCTCGGGGGTCCGGAGCCGCTGCGCCTGCTTGAGGTAGGCCGGGGGGGAGCGGATGTAGTCGATTCGGAAAGCGTCGACGAGGGCATGCCAGATCGCCTGCATCTGGGGATCCGCAGGATCCGCGGGAGCCCCGAACGGATAGCCTGTGAAGCTGCCCTGTGGATCATCGAGGATCGCCCGGAGAAAGCCCTGGGCCCGGCCGATCACCCTGCGGACCGCCGGGTCGCGAGGGAGGACGAACGACGGGAGAAAATGGCTTCCGTAGTGATCGTCTTGCCATTCGTCGCAGGGGAGGAGATTGATCGTCCAGGTCTGTTGGAAAAGCGTCCGACCGGCCGATCCGACCGTCACCGTCACCGCGCCTTTGAGTGTCTCGCGACGCTCCCGCAGAAGCGCACCCCCGAGGGGGAGCGCGACGAGCGATGCCAGATCGATTCTGGCATTCGCCCGGGCTGGCGCCGGGATGGAGAACCGGCACTCGGACGGGGAGCCCGTTCCCGTGTCGAGCCGGGCGACAACGTCGAGCGGGTCAGAGGGGGGGCGGTCGAGGGCCGTGACGACGAAGCGGCGGAAGAGGCCGCCGCGGCTGCAGTGGAGGATCGAATAGTTGAGCGCGGGCTCCGGCTCGCAATCGAAGAC
>JBAWVV010000605.1:0-2460 GCA_037147115.1 Planctomycetia bacterium
GGCGGTGAGCTTCCCCTGCGCCGCATCAAAGGTCCAAACAAAGATCCGGTCGAGCCCCAGATCGACATGAAGCACGTGCCGGCCGTCGGGGGAGGGGAGGATCTGGTGGGCATGGGTGCGGTCGTGGCCGCTGAAAGCGAAGCTCCCCGGGGGGGCATTTTCAGCTTTCGTCGGGCCGATCTCGCCGGCATCCACTTTGATGTCGCTGGCCGTGCCCAGGCTCCCGTCGGCGAGGATTGGGAGCACCGCCACCGAGCCGCCGAAATAGTTGGCGACGAACAGGTGCTTGCCATTGGGATGGAGGCTCACGTACGTCGGGCCAGCGCCACCAGATGAGACCGAATTGAGCGGCTTGAGCGCGCCAGAGTTGCGATCAATGGCGAAGGCGGTCACGGTCCCATGCTTGTCGGCGCCGACCCGGTCGGTCTCGTTGGCCGAGTAGAGGCGCGTACCGTTGGCATTGACGACCAGGCAACTCGGGCTCGTTCCCAGCTCATGGACGCCAGCCTCGGTCCAGGCACCACTCGTGCGGTCGACGCGAAAGATGTGGATCCCGCGCCCGTTCCCCGGGGGGAGATCGACCTGCGTGGGGAGCGTGTCTTTGAGCGGCGAGGAGAAGGTGCCGACGTAGGCCAGGAGGGGCGCATCGGCCGCCGCAGCAAGCGATCGAGTCGCGGCTGCGTGAGCCGCGACCACCGCGAACCCAGCGGCTCCGAGGAACGTGCGACGGGGAAGGATCTGGGGGTGGCAAGCGGGGGAATGCATCGGGGTCTCGCTGAATCGAGAAGAAAAAGGTGCCCCCGAAGCGGGAGCCGGCCGGGATTGTACCGTTACCAGTGGGGGGCCGGCGTGACCGGAAGGTACAACCAGCAGAGAATATGGCGACGACTGGCCGCGCACGAGTCGATGACGACTTCGGCCATGAGCACGAGGGTGCTCTCAATCCGCACGCGCACAAAGTGGATCGACGGACGTCGTGGAGATCCGCGACCTCTCAAGCCCGGTGAATAATGTTGAACAATTTCCACCACGAAGTTGGATTATGGGTCGGCCGGTTTGAGGCTCGAATCTGTGACCTCGTCAGCGAGTGCCCAGCGTGTTTGGCCGAGTGCTTCCTCGTGGTCGACATCCTCGACAGCAGCTCGCCTGTCGCGGCGCTGTCGGGCTGGACGCGAGGCCTCGATGAGGCTGCAATCGCATGGACCGCCGTCGACGGGCGCGTGGTCATCGCCCCCGATGCCGTACCCCAGCTCGTCGCCGCTGGGAAAACGTTCTACGGATTCGATCAGGTCTGGCTGTGTTCGCGAATGCCCCGTGCCGGAGAAATCCCGGCGGGGCGATTGACTTCCGACGCGGCCTCGTTCGAGGCAGGCATGCCTGAGCCACTGCGCGCTGTCGCGGGGCAGCCATGGTTTGTGGCTCTGCTGGCCGACGGATGTGGGCTGAACGTTGCCACGTCGAGCGACGTGTTCCGTGGTGCGGTGACGGGGTGGTGGGCCTCGCTCGAATAAGGATAAGGACGTTAAATCACGCGGCACCCCGAGCGGCAGACCAGGGCAGCCGCTGATGAGCGACGGGGCTGCGCGCCCCCCGATTTCCAGGCCGGAAAAATGGCTGGGGGGTATTTGCACGGCCGCCAGACGGCCGATGGGGTTCCCTGCCGGGGGGCGGCCCCGCCCGGCCTGCATCCTAAGCTCTTTGAGAGCCGCTGGTTGCGGCGAGGGCACCGGGCAATTCTCGTCGTCGGCCGCGGGCGGACGCCCAGGGGCGAACTACCATAACGGGAGCCGCCGCCGGCGTTCACCGACCTCGGAGCTTTTCATCCGCCATGCGCACTCTCTTCGTCGTCGCCGCGAGCCTCGTGGCTCTCGTGCTTGCCGGCGGCGCGGCCCCTGCTGTGGAACCGGCCCCCGACTTCGAGCGGGAGATCCAGCCGATCCTCGCCGAGCACTGTTCGACTTGCCATGGCGCTGACGGCGCGTCGCGTCAGGCCGGCCTCCGCCTCGACACCCGCGATGGGGCCCTCGCCGGGGGCGATTCCGGGCCGGCCGCGATCCTGCCTGGAAAAGGGGCCGAGAGTCTCGTCATCCACCGGATCCGCTCGACCGATCCCGCCACGGTCATGCCGCCGCCGGAGACCCAAAAGCCACTCACCGATGCCCACAAGGCGCTGCTGGAGCGGTGGATCGATGTCGGCGCCCCGTACGCCCCCCACTGGGCCTTTGTCAGCCCGAAGCAGGCGCCGGTTCCTCAAGTTCTGCCGCCGGCCTCCCACTCGATCGATGCCTTCGTCCGGGCCAAACTTCCGGCGGTCGGCCTCGAGCCGTCGCCCCCGGCCGAGGCGGCGGTCCTCTGCCGGCGGCTGTGGCTCGACCTCGTGGGGCTGCCGCCCTCGGCAGACGACGTGGCCGCTTATCTCCAGAACGGCCACGACGCCACGGTGGAAAAACTCCTCGCCAG
>JBAWVV010000606.1:0-2457 GCA_037147115.1 Planctomycetia bacterium
CCCTCTCCTGTCCAGTGGTTCGGCCGGCTCAACCAACTCGACTTCGACCTCGACTTTTTCGAACGGCTCCTGGCCCGGAATCCCGATTCGATCGAGGTCCTGCGGGTGTTGGGGGAACTGGCCTCGAGACGGGGCTTGCACGACAGGGCCCTCGAGCTCGACCGGCGGCTCGTCGGCCGCCTGCCGGCCGATTCCCTCGCCCGCTACAATCTGGCTTGCTCGCTGGCCTTGGCCGGGCGCTGCGACGAGGCGATTGCCTGCCTCGGGGCGGCGTTCGACCTGGGCTACGACGACGTTGCCCACATGGAGGTCGATCCCGACCTGGCGTCGATCCGCGAGCGCCCGGAGTACCGCGCCCTCGTCGGTCGCGCCTGACCCCGGGCTCACGTTCAGGCGTCAGCAGTTCAGGCGCCACCACGACGGGATGAGCATGCTCGAGCAGTACGACAAGATCACCGAAGCGGGTGCGGCGATCCACGCCCGCTTCCCTCATCAGCCGACCGTGGGGATCATCCTCGGCAGCGGGCTCGGCGGCGTCACGGCCGCAATCACCGGGCAGGTTGTCATCCCCTACGCCGACATTCCCCACTTCGCCCGTTCGACGGCCACAGGGCACACCGGTCAACTCGTCTGCGGTCATCTCGACGACGTGCCGGTGATCGTCATGGAAGGGCGGATGCATGCCTACGAGGGCTATCCCCTCGCGCAGATCACCTTCCCCGTCCGCGTTCTCGAGCGCCTCGGGGCCTCGCTCCTGATCGTCACCAACGCCTGCGGCGGGCTCAACCCGCAGTTCCGCACCGGCGACATCATGATCATCGACGACCACATCAACCTCATGAACGACAACCCGCTCGTCGGCATCAACGACGACCGGCTCGGATCGCGCTTCCCCGACATGTCGGCCCCCTACACGCCGGAGCTGATCGACGAGGCGCTCGCCGTTGCCAGGCACGAGGATTTCGTCGCCCACCGTGGTGTCTACGTCGCCGTCACCGGCCCGAACCTGGAGACGCGGGCCGAATACCGCTTTCTGCGGGGCATCGGCGCCGATGTCGTGGGGATGTCGACGGTGCCGGAGGTGATCGTCGCCGTTCATGCGGGCTTGAGGGTGCTGGGGATCTCCGTGATTACCGATATGTGCCTCCCCGACCACCTCGAAGTGGCGACGGTGGAGAAGATCCTCGGCGTGGCCCGAGGCGCGGAGCCGAAGCTTCGGGCGCTGGTCACCTCGGCCGTCCGCCGTGCCGGCGAAGCCCGCGGCTGACCGTCTTCCTTGCCATCCCCCGGTCATGCCCTCCCCGGGCAGACCGACCACTTTTTTAGGACCCACTCCATGCCCCGTCCTATCCGGATTCTCGTCGTCGGCTGCGGCCACATGGGCACCTCCCACGCCAAGGCCTATCAGCAGCTCGATGGCTTCGAGATCGTCGGTGTCGTGTCGCGTGGCTCGAGCTCGCGGCAGGCCCTCCTCGAGGCCCTCGGCCACGACTACCCGCAGTTCTCGAATTACGAAGAAGCCCTCGCGGCCACGCAGCCCGATGCGGTCTCGATCAACACCTACCCCGACACCCACGCCGACTATGCCCGCAAGGCTTTTGCCGCCGGCTGCCATGTGTTCCTCGAGAAGCCGCTGGCCAACACCGTCGCCGAGGCCCGCGCGGTCGTCGACCTGGCCAAGGCAGCGGGGAAGAAGCTCGTCATCGGCTACGTCCTCCGCGTTCATCCCACCTGGACAAAGTTCATCGCGACGGCCAAGACCCTCGGGAAGCCGCTGGTGATGCGGATGAACCTCAACCAGCAGTCGTCCGCCGACCAATGGAAGACGCACAAGCAGCTGATGAACTCGATGTCGCCGATCGTCGATTGCGGTGTTCACTATGTCGATGTGATGTGCCTGATGACCGGCTCGACGCCGATCCGCGTCTCCGCCATCGGTGCTCGCCTCACCGAGGAACTCGTGCCGGGGATGTACAACTACGGCCAGCTCCAGGTGACGTTCGCCGACGGCTCCGTTGGCTGGTACGAGGCCGGCTGGGGCCCGATGATGAGCGAGGTGGCCTACTTCGTGAAGGACGTCATCGGCCCGAAGGGGTGCGTGAGCATCGTCGGCACGAAGGAAGGGGACGCCGCCAGCGACGACGTCAACGCCCATTCGAAGGCCGCGCTCCTCAAGCTCCACCACTCGGAGACGAAGGCCGACGGCACCTTTGCCCGCCGTGACGAGCTCATCGACTGCCACGACGAACCAGACCACGACGGCCTCTGCCTCCTCGAGCAGGAGGTGTTTTTGGACGCGATCCTCCACGACCGCGACCTGTCGGCCCACATGGAGGATGCCGTCAGCAGCCTGCGGATCGTCCTGGCTGCCGACGAGGCCTTCAAGACCGGCCGAACGGTCGAACTTTGATCCCCGCGCGGCTGGTGCCCCGATCCGGCCCCCGCCTTCCCTACCTC
>JBAWVV010000607.1:0-2453 GCA_037147115.1 Planctomycetia bacterium
ACCCCTTTAGTGCTCCATAGCGAGGGGCGATCCCGAAGCCACGTTTGAGCTAGCCGCACGGTAGCAGTCCTGTGGGTGGTTCGTCGGCGGGGCCGGCAAAAGTTTCGTCGTTCCTCGGAGGCACCTCGTCACTCCTCAAGCGTTCGCCGATCCCCGCCTCGCCTGAGCACTGGCAAAAAAGTGTCACCCGAAACGCTCCATAGCGAGGGGTCGCCCGTGCTCCGAGAGCCGGCGTTGCCGGCAAGCGAAGCCATGGATGGCTGAGCGCAGGCGGCATCGAGCGAACGGAGGCCACGATGGCCGAAGTGAGCGTCCGGCGACGGGGCATGGGCGATCCCGAAGCCACGTTTGAGCTAGCCTCACGGTAGCAGTCCTGTGGGCGGTTCGTCGGCGGGGCCGGCAAAAGTTTCGTCGTTCCTCGGAGGCACCTCGTCACTCCTCAAGCGTTCGCCGATCCCCGCCTCGCCTGAGCCTGGGGTTCAATCGGACCTCGTCAGCGCTCCGTAGCGACGGGGCATGGGCGATCCCGAAGCCCCCCCAGCGGCCCTCTCAGTCTTGCCGGCGGCGGATCGCTGCTGCCGCCAGCCGGCGGGCGAGGGCCGGATCGGCGGCGGCTGCCTTTGCCAGAGATCGCAGCGCCCCGAGGCGGTCGCCACGCGCGAGCAGCCCGCGGCCGGCGAGCCAGTCGTGGGCGGCCTGCCAGCGGCGCGGGTCGGCTGCGGCTGTCCAGTGGTCATCGAGGAGGGCAAGCTCGCGCTCGGCGCGCTTGGATGTGCCGGTGGCGGCGAGGACTTGCTCCGCTCTGCCGAGCGCGGCGCCGCGCACCTGGGCGACGATCTCGGCGAGCCGGATGCCGAGGCGATCGGCGGTGGCCCGATCGGCGCTGGCGCCGTCGAGCGGATCGGGGCGGCCGGAGCGGCGCGCGGCGGCGGCGGCGCGGACAACGAGCGTCGCCACCGCCACCTTCTCGTCGCGGGCCGAAGAAAACTGCCCGTCGTGGAGCCGATAGTCGAGGAGGGCGTCGGGGAGATTGGCGAGGTCGAAGCGGTCGGCGAGCCGCAGCCAGAGGTCGTAGTCTTCGACATACGACTGTGGCCGGTAGCCACCGACGGCGAGCACGGCCTCGCGGCGGAGCATGACGGTGGGGTGGGCCAGTGGCGGGGCCACAGGGAGAAAGCGCCGGCAAGCCTGCGGCGAGAGCGGCAGCCGGCTCTCGATCGCGGTGGCTCGGTCATCGACGAGGAGCCGCGTTTGTGTGCCGAGCGCGGCCACATTCTGGTGCCGCTCCAGGAAGGCGAGTTGCCGGGTGAGCCTGTCGGGATGGGAGACATCGTCGGCGTTCATCAGCGCCACGATCCCCGAACGAGCCCGCTCGATCCCCTCCTGGAGCGTCGCGGCGAGGCCGCGGTTGGGGCGGCTGGTGACAACAATTCGACGGTCGCGGCGGGAGAAGTCGTCGAGGAGTTGCCGCGAGCTGTCAGTCGAGCCGTCGTCGATCGCCAGCAGCTCCCAGTCGGCAAGCGTCTGCACCCGGATGCTCTCGACGGCGGCAGCGAGGTACTCCCCGGCATTCCACACCGGGAGAACGACGGTGACGCGCGGCTGTTGAGGCGAGGCGGAAGCGGCCATGCCGAGAGCCTACCACCCTCCGAGCCACAGACGCTGGAGCCTGCTCCGTGGCCCGAAGGGAAAGTCTCGCGACCCGAGGCTTGACCCGCGGCGGGAGATAAGTGTATTGGTATATTAATACACATATGAGACGGGCCCCGGCCCGGAGTGACCATTGTCCCAGCCTCCTCCGATCTTCGTCGTCCATCCCTCCTCGGGCGTGCCGATCTACCGGCAGCTCGTCGATCAGGTCGAGGCCCTCGTGGCTGGGGGGAGGCTCCGCCCCGGCGACACGGTGCCGAGCGTCCGGCAGGTGGCGGCGGCGCTGGGGATCAACCCGATGACGGTCTCGAAGGCTTGGAGCCGGCTCGAGGCCGACGGCGTTCTCGAACGCGATCAGGGGAGGGGAATGGTGGTGGCCGTGCCGCGCGATCGGGAGGCGGCGAGCCTGGCCGAGCGGAAGGCGCAGGTCCGACCGCTTGTCGATCAGGCGGTGGTTCGCGGGCTGCAGCTCGGGCTCACGCCGGCGCAGCTCCAGGCAGTGATGAAAACGTCCCTCGAGGAGAAGCTGCCATGAGCAGGGATGGGGATGTCGGTGGGGCGGTGCGGGTAAGCGGCCTCGTGAAGCGCTTCGGCCCGCGCGCCGTCCTCGATGGCGTTGATCTCAAGGTGCCGCGTGGGCAGGTGATCGGCCTCCTCGGCCTCAACGGCTCCGGCAAGAGCACCCTCATCAAGTGCCTCCTCGGCTTGCTCAAGGCCGACGAGGGCTCCGCGATCGTCCTCGGCACCGATGCTTGGCAGCTGGCCGATCGGGAGAAGGCCCGGATCGGCTACGTGCCCCAGGA
>JBAWVV010000608.1:0-2440 GCA_037147115.1 Planctomycetia bacterium
TCGATCGACCACTCTTCCCCCACCGGCTTCCAGGAGGTGAAGGGGGTGTCGCACCAGTGACAGCGGAGATTGCAGCCGCTGGTCCGCACGAAGATGCTCGGCGTGCCGGCGAGCAGCCCTTCTCCCTGCAGCGAGGCGTAGAGCTCGGCAATCCGCACGGTGTCGGTCAGCTCCCCGCCACGCGCGGATCGTCGATGCCGACAGCCGCGAAGCCGGCGGCGCGGAGCCGGCAGGAATCGCAGTGGCCGCAGGGGCGGCCTGAAGGATCAGGGTCGTAGCAGCTGGTCGTCAGCCCTTGGTCGAGGCCGAGCTCGACACCGAGGGCAACGATCTCGGCCTTCGTGAGGTCGACCAGCGGCGCCACGATCTCGGGGGCATGCCCCTCGACCCCCGCCTTTGTGGCGAGCGTCGCGAGGTGCCGGAAGGCGTCGAGGAACTCCGGCCGGCAGTCGGGATAGCCGCTGTAATCGATGGCGTTGACGCCGACGCCGATCGCCGTCGCGCCGCGGGCCTCGGCCAGCGCCAGCGCTAGGGCGAGAAAGACGGTGTTGCGGGCCGGGACGTAGGTGGTGGGGATCTCGGCGGCGAGGGCCGCGTCGGGGCGATCGCGGGGAACGGGGATCGCGGCATCGGTCAGGGCGCTGCCGCCGAAGGCCGCTAGGTCGACCCGGAGCACGACATGGTCGGCGAGGCCGAGGTGGGGGGCGAGGCTCCGGGCGGCGTCGAGTTCGCAGCGGTGACGCTGGCCGTAGTCGATCGACAGCCCGATCACCTCATAGCCCCGGGCCCGGGCCCAGGCGGCCACCGTCGCCGAATCGAGCCCTCCCGAGAGGAGGACGACCATCGTTCCCCGGGAACTGTCCGGGGGGGACGGCAGGACCGCTTTCGGAAGCGGCGCGTTCATGGCACACTCTCTCCTATGACAACACCCATCCACGCCTCGCCTTCGCGCTCGCAACTCGAGGTTTTCGAGAACCGCTTCCCGGGTCGTGACTACCTCATCGAGATCATCTGCCCGGAGTTCACGTCGGTCTGCCCGAAGACGGGGCAGCCAGACTTCGGCACGCTCACCTTCCGCTACATCCCCGACAAGGTGTGCGTGGAGCTCAAGAGCCTGAAAGTGTATCTCCAGGCCTTCCGCAACGAAGGGATCTTCTACGAGAACGTCACCAACTGCATCCTCGACGACCTCGTGGCGGTCGTCGCGCCGCGGCGGATGACCCTCGTGGCCCACTTCACGCCCCGCGGGGGGATCTCGTCGCGGATCGTCGTCTCCCATCCCTCCGGGGACGATCTCCCGCCGTCGGTCTGACGCCGGCGGGCTCGGCCCGAGCGCCGCGGCCAACCTCCGCCGTCGACAGGCTTCCTTGATCGCCCCCCTCCCCCGGGAATCCCCGCCATGGCCCAAGCCTGCCCCGTTCTCCTCTCGGCCCTCGCCGACGAATCGGCCTTCGAACTGACGGCCGTCGAGCAGTTCACGGCGCTCTCGGCTCTCGGACTTGAGTATTACTCGCTCCGGTTCATCGACGTCGGCAAGGGGGTGAAGAACGTCATGAAGCTGACGATGACGGAGATCCAGAAGATCCGGCACCTCGAGGATCGCTACGGGCTCAATGTCGCCTCGATCGCCTCGCCGATCGGCAAGATCAAACTCGATGACGTCGACGACGGCACGAAGAACGCCTACGTCCCCTTCAAGACGTACCTCGCCAAGGACGTGGCCCGGGCCTGTGAATTGGCCCACGCCTTCGAGACGAAGCTCATCCGCGGGTTCTCGTTCTATCCTCCCAAGGGAGCGCGGCCCGAGGAGTATCTGGAGGAAGCCGTCGATCGGATCGGCCGGATCGCCGAAGCCTGTCACCGCTCCGACCTCACCTTCGGGCTCGAGGTCGAGGCGAATCTCGTCGGCCGCGACGGCCACCTCCTCGCCGAGATTCACCGCCGGGTCAATCACCCCGGCCTCGTCCTCGTCTTTGATGCCGCCAATCTCGTTGTTCAGGGATTCTCCCCCACCGAGATCTTCCGGCAGTGGGAAGCGATGAAGCCCGGCCTCGGCTGGGTCCACATCAAGGATTATCGCAAGGTGGCCGGCAGCGCCCGCGGCCGGCATGTCGACGAGGGGGGGCTGTTGAACTTCGTTCCCGCCGACCGCGGGGTCGGGGGCCATGAACGGATCCTCGCCGATCTCAAGTCGTTCCTCCCCGCCCTCACCAAGCGGCTCGATCGCCGGGGCATCCCCGGAGTGTTTCTCGATCTCGAGCCCCATGTTCGTGGCGGCGGGCAGTTCGGTGGCACCAGCGGGCCGGACGGAATGGGGATCGCCCTGCGCGGCCTGTGCCGCGTCCTCGACGGGGCCAAGATCGCCTACCATCTCCGCGACTTCGACGATCTCCTTGCTGTCCGCGGGACTTCCTAACGCTCGTCACGGTCCGTGGAAAAA
>JBAWVV010000609.1:0-2438 GCA_037147115.1 Planctomycetia bacterium
ACTTGTGTTTGGGTATCACATAGTCTTAGAATCACGAGCGGAGCACGAATGCGTGGTCAGCCGCTTGGGGATCGTCAGCCGCTTGCGAAAGGAAAGGAACCCTAGTGGTGGAAGTAACGCGGCATTACCGTGTTGGCAGGAGTTACCTCAGGGTGCGATCCGCCTACCTCATGCTGGCCGACGCTGCGCTGCTGCTTCTGGGGATCACGGCGGCCACCTACCTTCGGTGGGGGCTGTCCATTACTCGACCTAACTCATTCGCTGCGCTCTACGTGGCGGGGATCGCCATCGCCGTCCAGATCCTCGCAGGTGGCGTCGCCCTCTACCGCTACGTCTGGCGCATCGGCAGTTTTGAGGAGTTCAGGACGCTGAGCGGCACCGTTGTGATCACCGCCGCCGCGGCGGTGGCCGCCGATCTCCTGTGGTTCAGGGACGACGTGCCATTCAGCGCAGCGGTGGGGGGCATGGCGCTGGCCTTCATCGGGATGATCTCGCTTCGCGCCGGAGCTCGCCTCTTCCAGGCCCGACGCGTTGAGGCGAGGACGGATACCCAGCGGACTATCGTCTTCGGCGCCGGCGAGGTTGGGCGCCAACTGGTCGAGGCGCTCTCGAGTGGTCGGGTCCAGCCCTACTGGCCCGTCGCCATCCTCGACGACGATCCTGGCAAGCGCTCGCTGCGGTTGCGCAACTTCGAGGTGGAGGGCGGACGCGACCTGATCGCGAGCGTCGCCCGCCGCCACAGCGCGACGCTGATGATCATTGCGACCCCGAGCGCCGAGGCCCCCGAGTTACGGGAGCTGAGCGACCTCGCAAGCGCCGCTGGCCTCGAGGTGAAGACCATCCCCGGGTTGGCCCGCCTCCTCGACGGTCCGGTGGGGGTGCAGGACGTCCAGCCGATCACTGAGGAGGAGCTCCTCGGCCGGCGGCGCGTGGACCTCGAGATCGAGTCCATCGCTGGCTACCTCGAGGGCAAATGTGTCCTCGTCACCGGAGCGGGTGGCTCTATCGGCTCGGAGCTCTGCCGCCAGATCCACCGCTTCAAGCCCAGCTCGCTCGTCATGCTGGACCGCGACGAGTCGGGCCTCCACAAGGTCCAGCTCTCCCTAGTGGGTAGCGCCATGCTCGACGGTCGCGACACGGTGGTCTGCGACATTCGCGACGTCGAGGCCTTGGCCGCGGTGTTTGCAGAGCACCGCCCTGACGTGGTCTTCCACGCCGCAGCGCTCAAGCACCTGCCGCTGCTTGAGACCTGGCCGCTCGAGGCCTTCAAGACCAACGTGCTTGGGACGCTGAACGTACTGGAGGCCGCGTCGGCTACTGGCGTCAAGACGCTAGTGAATATCTCCACCGACAAGGCGGCAGACCCGGTGAGCATTCTCGGCTACTCCAAGCGGATCGCCGAGCGGCTCACCTCGGGGTTCGCCGAGCACGCTGGTCAGGCGAGCTTCATGAGCGTCCGCTTCGGCAACGTCATCGGCAGCCGGGGTTCGGTGCTCGAGACCTTCCGGGGCCAGATCGCCGCGGGCCGGCCGATCACCGTGACCCACCCGGAGATCACCCGCTACTTCATGATGATCGAGGAGGCGGCCCAGCTCGTCATCCAGGCCGGTGCCATTGGCAGCTCGGGCGAGGTACTCATCCTCGATATGGGCGAGCCCGTTCGCATCGACGAGGTGGCGCGCGCAATGCTCCGTCGGGCGGGCATGCCAGAGGAGGTCATCTACACCGGCCTGCGCCCAGGCGAGAAGCTCCACGAGGATCTCCTCGGCGACCACGAGCGAGACGTGCCGAGCTCGCACCCGCTCATCACCACCGCCGCGGTTCCCCCACTCGAGCCCGGTGCGGTGCTCGTCGAGCTGCCGAACACCGACAAGGACCTTCGCCGCCACCTTATGGGTCTGGCCTCGGTATACGAAGAGCAGGACGTAGTCGGTAATGCAACCAAGGAGGTAGTTGAGTGAGCAGTCATAACCAGCGGGTAGTCGTCGTTGGACAGGGCTACGTGGGCCTTCCCATTTCGATGCGGGCCGTCGCCTACGGCCACCGGGTCCTGGGCCTCGAGGTCGATCCGGCACGCGCCGCACGCCTCGCGGCCGGGGACTCGTATATCGAGGACATCTCCGACGACGAGCTGGGCGAGGCGCTCTCGACAGGCCACTTCGAGGTGGCTACCTCGCTCGAGGGCTCCCAAGGATTCGACGTGGCCGTGGTCACCGTGCCGACCCCGCTACGCGAAGGAACCCCGGACCTCAGCTTCATCGAGGATGCGGCCAAGCAGCTCGCTCCCTACGTTGCCAAGGGCTCCACGGTGATCCTCGAGTCGACCACCTACCCCGGCACGACCGAGGAGCTCTTCGCTCCGCTCCTCGAGGCCGGTTCCGGACTGGTGGCCGGCGAGGACTTCTACGTCGGCTACAGCCCCGAGCGTATCGACCCGG
>JBAWVV010000610.1:0-2428 GCA_037147115.1 Planctomycetia bacterium
ACGCGTGCTGTTGTTCGTTGACGCCGATTGCGAGCTCGCCCCCGACGCGATTGGACGAGTCGAGGCCACGTTTGCCACCGCGCCCGACCTCGTGGCAATGTTCGGCGCCTACGACGATGCGCCGGCCTGCAGCGGCTTCGTGAGCCAGTTCCGCAACCTTCTCCACCACCACACCCACATCACCCACCCCGGTCGCGCCGGCACCTTCTGGGCGGGCTGCGGGGCGATTCGCCGCAGCGCGTTCGACGACATCGGCGGCTTCGATGAGGGCTTCCGCCACCCGAGCATCGAGGACATCGAACTGGGGATGCGGGTGCGCGCCAACGGCGGGCGGATTCACCTCGACCCCGACCTGCGCTGTAAGCACCACAAGTCGTGGACGCTCCTGTCGATGATCAAGACCGACGTGCTCCACCGTGCCGTCCCCTGGACACAGCTGATCCTGAAACAGGGAGAAATCCCCACGACGCTCAACTTGGACTGGAGCAACCGGATCTCCGGGGCCGCGGCGGTCTTGGCTTTGGTCGTCGGAGCGCTCGGCATCGCCGTCGGCGGCACCCCGATGCGGGCCGCGTTCATCCTGGCACTCATGCTGCAAGGCGCGCTGGCCTGGATGCACCGCGACTTTTATTGGCTCTGCTTCCGCCGCGGGGGGGCCATCTTCGGATTGACGGCCTTCGCTCTGCACTGGCTCTTCTATGTGTATTCGAGTCTCACCTTCGGCACGGTCGTCGCCCTGTCGAAGGCGAAAACCTTTGCTAGCTGTGGAAAAAGTTATCCCTGAACCAACCGGCTGCGCGGCAGCCGGTAAAATCAGTTCACGACGGCATCCGGCGCCGGGCAACTTCATTCACAGCCTGCTAGGCAGACGCCTTCCTTGGCACCGTCAACCAATCATTCCTTCGCTGGTGTCGTCCGGCGATCGGGCCTGAAGGCGAGGGCATCGAGGATCGCCCTCCTCGTGGCCGGAATCCTCGCCGCCTACGCTGGAGCCGGTTTCATCAAAGGCTGCCGTCATGCCTGGCTGCATGACGGTGACACGGACATGCAGGCCCGTGTCGCCGAATACCAACTCTTCCGCGACGGCATCTATCCGAACCCACGGATTGACGTGCCCCCGCCGACGCGAAGCCGGCGCTTCACCGTCTATCCCCCGTATGCCCTGCCGCAGTTCATTCCGTTTTTTGAACCAGGCGGGAAGCTTCAGGGCAGGGTGATCATCGAGATTGTGTCGGCCCTGTCCTTCGTCGTCATGGGGGCATGGGGATGGCGGAGATTCCGCCCCTGGGGGGTTCCCATGGCCGCCATCGCCGCGGTGTCAGGAGGGGCAATCGCGGGCAACAGTAATTGCTTCGCACTCGGGCAGTTTTCCATCATCTGCATGGGGCTTGTGGCCATGCAGTTGATCCTGCTGGAGCGGGGTCGCCCCGTCGCGGCAGGCATCTGCTGGGCCCTGGCCATGATCAAACCTCAAATTGCCATCGCCTTCGCCCCCCTCTTTCTCATCGGGGAGGGTGTGGTGGGGCTGCTGGCAGGCATCGGGATCCTGCTGGCTCTGTCGCTGGGGGCGTGTGCCTGGACCGAGGTCCCCCCCTTCGCGCTCGTGGATGAGTGGCTTTTCAGGTCGCGACTGAAGTTCAACGCCGATGGAGGCCTCCCGGCGCTCTACGCGCAGTGGGTAGGCTTGAACCAGCGCCTTCTGGTCGGCATCGGATTGGCGACGATCGCCGCGGGAGGACTGTGGCTGCAAAGGCACGCATCGCGGCGCGGCAGCATCGACCGCCTGTTGGCGGCCGCCGTGATTCCAGTCCTCTGCATGATCACCATCTACCATCGCAACTACGACCACGTCATGCTCTGGCCGCTGCTGCTGGCAACCCTGGAGCAGGCCCTTGCGCGGCGCCAGCGAATCGACGCTTTCGTTGCCATCGCCACAGCCGTGTCGCTGTTTGCCCCCGAACGGCTCTTCGATCTTGTCCCATTCGCCGCGGAGGCCAGGGCCTTGATCTGGATCGGAGCCGCAGTGCACCTTCTGCGCGGGCGCGGGCTTTCCCCGGTGGGCCCTCGTCCCCTCGCAGCGGCCGCCCCGAGCAGCGATGAGCCGGTTGCCGGCGGTCTGCAGGGATGCGATCGGGGCAGTCAGGGTTAGCATGAACGGGAGCACCATCATCGTCACCGTCGTCGTTCCGACTTACCGCCGGCCGCAGCAACTGCGAAGGTGTCTGGAGGCGCTCGCCGCACAGACCTTTCCCGAGCCGTGGGAGGTGGTCGTGGTGGATGACGGCAGCCCCCAGCCCTTTAGCGCCGCTGACATGCCGGCCACCGATCGACTCGCGCTGCGGGTTATCCGCCAGGAGAACGCCGGACCTGCCGCGGCCCGCAACCGGGGCGTCCGCGAGGCCCGGGGAGAGTTCGTGGCGTTCACCGA
>JBAWVV010000611.1:0-2422 GCA_037147115.1 Planctomycetia bacterium
TCCCCCACGCCGGCGTGGCAGGCGACACAGCCGTGGCTCTTCCGATCAGCTTCCAGCCGGGTCTGCTTCGTCAGATCGATCCCCAGCAAGTGCTCGGGGAGGGGGAAGGGATTGGCCGGGTCGGCGCCAGCGACCGGCGGCGTCCGCTTCGCCACCGGCGCGGGCGTGTCGGCGGCGGAAGTGTCGGCGCCGGGGGCCGCTGTCACCTCGGTACGCGGCGGCTGGTCGGCGAAGGCATTCGTCCGCCCCGGCTTGTCGGCCAAGACGGTTGACCCGAGGGCCGCGGCGAGGCCCACCAGGAGCGCCGCGACGGCGAATCCAGACCAGTTCGAACAGAAGCGTTCCATGCCTCGGGCTCCGTCGGCCGGGACACTGCCAACGGCAGCGGCACACCTTCCCTGGCGGCGGCACCATGATGCGATTCGACGGGGACAACAGTCAACGAGAGATGACCCCCCCCCTTCAAGGGAACACCATTGCTTGACAGTCGGAGCCGAACGGCCGAAAGTTAAAACTCGCCCTCGTTCCCGCCCCCTCTTCGGCCGATCCTTCAGGGTCCGACCATGCCCGCCCAAGTCCGCGTCGACGTCTTCCGGGCCGAAACCCGGCTTTACACCGCGGTATCCTCCGGGGCGATCGACATCGGCCGGGTCGACCCCGGCCCGACGGTAACGCCCCCCGAGATCCTTGGCACGCCGCTGGTCCAGGTCGACGGCACGACCCGGTTCCCGATCGCCGAGCCGGGGGAGACGGCGATCTCCCGCCACCAACTCCTCATCCGCCCGCTCGGCCCGGGGAGCGTCGAGGTGGGGAATGCCAGCAAGGAGATCGTCGTCCACTTCCGCAACGACCGTTCCCGGCTCCTCCCGGGGACGACCGTCGAGCGGAAGCTCCCGGTGCAACTCGAGATCGCCCTCGACCGCGACCGGCTCCAGGTGAATCTCGCCGATGCCAACGCCGGCACCGCCCCGCCGTCGATCAACGACACGCTTGTTCCCCTCGCGCACTCGACGCTGTTTGTCGACTCGGCTCCGGACAGCGCGGGGAAGCAACCGCTCGGCGACGTGCTCGCCTCGATGGAGGAGTCGTCGGTCCACCAACTCGTGGAGTGGTGGAAATACGTGATCGCGGTCCTCCAGAGCGCTTCTGACTCCGATCAATTCTTCGACAAGGCGGCCGAGGCGGTCTGCAGCCTCGTGCAGCTCGACGTCGGCGAGGTGTTTCTGTATCGCGACGGCCGCTGGGTTTCGGTGGCGAAGCGGGCCCAGACCGGGGCCGCGACCCACAGCCATTCGGTGCTCGAGAGCGTCCGCGTGTTGAAGCAAACGCTGCGGAGCCGTCCGCAGGCCGAAGAGGACATGTCGAAGAGCCAGGTCCGCCTCGAGGCCTATGTCGCCTCGCCGATCGTCGACGGCCACGATGGCAATGTCATCGGCGCCCTCTACGGCCACCGTTCGCGCGGCTTCGGCGGATCGGAGGGGAGAGACATCTCGCCACTGGAGGCCCTCCTCGTCGAAACGCTCGCCTGCGGCCTGGCGACGGGCCTGGCGCGGGTCAAGGAGAAGGAGAAGGCGGTCGCCGAGCGGGTAAAGTTCGCCCAGTTTTTCACCCCCAAGCTCGCCGCCCAGCTCGAATCGCAGCCCGACCTCCTCACGGGGCGCGACGCGGCCGTCTCGGTCCTGTTCTGCGACATCGTCGGTTTCAGCAGCGTCGCCGAGAAGGTGGGAACGGCGATGACGATGGAGTGGATCAGCGACGTCCTCACGGAGCTGTCGAGCAAGGTGGTTGAGACGGAGGGGGTGCTCGTCGATTACGTCGGCGACGAATTGATGGCGATGTGGGGCGCCCCGACGGCCCAGCACGACCATGCCGAGCGTGCCTGCCGGGCGGCGAAGGCGATGCTCGACGCCCAGGAGGCGATCAACGAGCGCTGGTTCGGGCGGATCCGCGCGAAGACGACCTACAGCATCGGCGTCAACTCCGGCAACGCCCGGGTGGGGAACACCGGCTCGACGATGAAGTTCAAATACGGCCCGCTGGGGAACGTCGTCAACCTCGCCAGCCGGGTGCGGGGAACGACGAAGTTCTTCAAGGTCGACGCGATCATCACCGGCGACACGCGCGACGAGCTCCAGAAGGGCTTCCTGACGCGGCGGCTCTGTTCGGTGCGCGTCATCAACATCGACACGCCGGTCGAGCTCCACGAGCTCGATCCGGGCGACGACCCGCGCCGCCGCGAGCTCTTCGATCGCTACGACGAGGGTCTGGCCGCCTTCGAATCGGGCCAGTTCGCCAACGCGACGAGGATCCTGGGGCAACTCGTCAACGACCACCCCGGCGACGGCCCGAGCCTCGTGCTCCTCTCCCGCTCCGTCGACGCGATGGTGAACCCAGACAAATTCTCGGCCGTCTGGGATCTTCC
>JBAWVV010000612.1:0-2421 GCA_037147115.1 Planctomycetia bacterium
CGCCGGCTGCCAATCCGCTCGAGAAGCGCAACAAGACCCCGACGGCGTGCAAGCGGAGCAACGCCTGGGTCCAGCAAGAGGAGGAGCGCCCCTTCCAGAAGAACGAGACACCGGCCGTGACTGCCACCTGGGACGGCGCCCCCCCTTGGATGATGTGGCCCAACCGCCCGATCACGAGCCCCGTCGAGCTGATCTTCGTGCCTGGCTTCGGGACGTTCCGCGTCCGCGATGAGACGAGCACCGACGGCAAGGGGATGCTCGCCGACTACTTCACTCCCACCGACGACGGCATTTATCTCCCCGACATCATCCCCGGCGATCGGATGCTCGCGCTGGATGTGTTCACCGTCCCCTCTCGGTTTGCCGGCGTGCGTCACACGATCGACCGGACAGCCGACTACTGGGACGCCGTCAAGGGGCTGCGGGTCGGGTTCTACGGGAGCGCGGGGGCGGAGTATCAATCCCCGGCGGAGTTCAACCAGATCGCCGCCGGGCGCGAGCCGGGGCGGGTGAACATCAACACGATTCAATCGGATGCCGTCTGGGAGGCGGTCGTACAGGGATCGGTGCGGCGCGACCCCGATCCGGTCCGCTCGAAGCGCCCCCCTTTCGGCCTCGTGAAGGCCCGCACCAGTGGCACCAAGGCCGCCGACATCGGCTACGCGGAGCTGGCCAGCAGCGGCACCGCGGGCACGCTCCATCCGGCCAAGTCGACGCCCCAGCTGCTCAATCTCTCCGGCAACGACGGCATCAAGCCGCTCATCATCCGCAACGATGCCGTCTCGATCCCCGATGCCAATCTCAATCCGATGCACGAATACCACACGGCGCTGCGGCTGGGAAACATCGCCACCAACCGCTCGCACGTGTTCGGGATCTGGATCACGCTGCGGACGATCCCGACGACCGGAACGACGACGGGGGCGGGAACGCCGGCGCCGATCGACCGCGATGCGATCCGCTACCACCGGATGTTTCTCCTCTACGACCGCTCGATCCCGGTCGGATTCGCGCCGGGCCACGATCACAACGTCCGCGACGGCATCCTCCTGCAGCGGGTGATTCGTTGAACCGGCGCGGACTGACCCTCACGGAAATGCTCGTCGCCACCGCGCTGACAATGATCGTCATGGCGGTGGTGGCGCAACTCTTCTCGGTGTTTGGCGCGAGCGTCTCGGGGAGCCGATCGCTCACCGATCTGTCGGCCCGGCTGCGCACCACCTCCTACCGGTTGCGGCGCGATCTCGAGGGAGCGACGGCGGCACTCCTTCCCCCCTTGAGCCCGTCGGAGGGGGCGGGATATTTCGAGATCCTCGAGGGCCCGCGCCGCGACCTCGACGCCGCCGCCGGCTCCGACGAGCTCCGGGCCGATGACGACGACGTGCTGCTGTTCACGACGCGCGATGTCCGCGCCCCGTTCACCGGCCGGTTCCCCGGCGGCACGATCCAAGGCGACACGGCTGAAGTGGCCTGGTTCCTCCGCCCCACCGTGCCGGCCACTGCGCCGCCGACCCACGCCCTCTACCGACGGCAGTTGCTCGTCCTCGGCTACGTCGGGAAAGACCCCTTCCACGCCAATGGCAACCGGGTGGCCTTGAGCTCGTTTGCCGACGGCTATCGATCGTTTTTCGATCAATTCGACCTCTCGGTCGCCCGGCTCGGCGACGATCTCGTCCCCAATACGCTCTCCGATCTCACCCGGCGCGAACGCCGCTTCCTCCACAACGTCGCCGGCGACCTCACCGGATCGGGCTTTCCCTACCCGTTCCTCGCCGATCACCAGATCGCCTCGACCGAACCAACGCGCGACACCCTCCCAGCCGGTGCCGCGGGGCTGATCTTCGACGGTCCATCGGCCCGGCGGGGGGAAGACATCATGCTCACCAACGTCGTTGCCTTCGATGTCCGCGTGTTCGACCCGGCGGCGCCACTGGGCGAATCCTCCGGCACGGTCGTCGCGCCGGGAGATGGCGTCGCGATCTCTCCGGGCCCGGCCACTGGGGCCTATGTCGATCTCGGCAACGGCATCAACGCCGCGGCGGGCTTTCCCGCTCCCCCCTCCGCCCCGCGCTTCGCCGGGCAGGGCCACCCGTTGAGCAAGCTCGCGGGCTCGGCCTCGACCCGGCGCACCTACGATACCTGGAGCACCCACTACGAATCGAACGGCCTCGACGAGGATGGCGAGGCCGGTGTCGATCAGGGGAGCAACGATCTCGACGACGAAGTCCCCCCTCGGGCCAACGGCGCGGTGCCCCTCTGGCCCGAAGACGGCGTTGTCGACGACGCCGGGGAAAGGGAGACCTCTCCGCCGTATTCGGCGCCCCTCCGCGGGATCGAGATCCGCCTCCGCTGCTACGAGCCGACGAGCCGTCAGGTCCGCCAAGTGACGATCCGCCACACCTTCCTCCCGCACTGACTTGA
>JBAWVV010000613.1:0-2417 GCA_037147115.1 Planctomycetia bacterium
CCCTTGTGGCTGTTTTTCCAAGGGGAGGGCCGCGATGAAGGCTTCCCGGTGGGGAACGAGCGCCGGGAGGGAAGGCTCGACGAGCAGCGGGCTCTCCTCGAGCACGATTCGATCGGCCTCGCCGAGGCTTTTTCGTTTGTGGGCAGCGGAGACGCCGACGGCCCCTTCGGCGTCGTGAACGAGGAGCACGGGATAGGGGATGGCCCGGTGAAGGAGCTCGACGAGCCGGCCCTTCTTCGCCCCCGGGCGGAGGGCGAGGCGGAGGACGTGGATTTCGGTGTAGTCGCGGTCGGCGTCGCGATGCTCGGGCACGCCGATCGTGTGCGGCTTGAGGGCGGCGAGCCAGCGGATCTCGTCGACCCCGTCCGTGATCGCCCGCTTGTCGGCGGCGGTCGGGGCCCCCTCCTCGAGGAGATGCTTCTTGGGCACCTTCTGGTTCACCGCCGTGCCGGCGGGCAGGGCGAGGGCGGCCACGAGCTCGTCGGCGGTCATTGCTGCCCCCGCTTCGCCTGTTTCAAAAGAAACGCCTTACCGGCCGCGGTGAGGCGATAGCGCTGGCGGCTGCTCGTGGGCTTGTCGGGGATCGTACGCTCGAGGAGACCGCTGGAGAGCAGGACCTCGAGATAATCACGGCGAAAATGTTCCCGGTCAACAAGCCCCGCGGTTGCCTGCAATTGCGCCCGCGACTGTGGATTGGTTGCTGCCGAGAGGACCGCGACAACCTGCGGGGTACCTGCGGGGTCCTTGCGGGGTCCTTGCGGGGTGGCGGCTAGAATGCCTCCTGCGCCAGAGGCCATTCTCTGGGCACCCAGCGGCCGCGGGATCGTGACTTTGAATCCGTCCGTGACGGTGAATCGCGGGGCGGAAAGCCCCGCCTTCTTGCAACGGGCGATCATGTCGCCGGTGCCCGTGCCCATGCGCTCGATGTATTTCGCGAGATAGAGCGGCTCGGCGAGCAGCGGATTTCTCGGGAAAGACCCGTGCGGCTTGCGGAGCATCGCCAGGGTGAGAGAGGGAGGCAGGCTGCCGGGGTTCCAGATTTCCAGGCGATCGGCGAACAACATCACCTGCACGCTCCCGTCGCTGGTGTAATCACGGTGAGCAACGGCATTGACGATGGCCTCCCGAATCACCTCCGGGGGGATTTCGTAATCAACTGGCGCTGCCGCACTTTTGGCCCTCGTACCCACTGACTTGCTGATCTTCGAAAGCACAAAGTCGACGGACTGGTCAATGCACTCAAACACCGTTCCCTTGTAGACCTGGTACGACGGGATCGGTTTTGTGGCCGTTGTGCCGTGGAAATGGGCGCACTTCACCTCCGATGTCGGCAGGAATCGCTGCGGCGCCTTGCCGAAAAGAAGGATCGCAGCATGGCCAGGCCCCTTCCCGGCCATCAGATTGAGATGCGTGAGCACAGCCTGCGGCTTTGAGCCTACGGCGCCAGCCAGGCCGCGCGATTCTCTGGCGCGGTCCACAAATGCAGCCAGCGACGTCGCATCGATATCCGTGAGCGTTGCGCCAATGCAGGCGGCCTTATCGAAGGGCTCAACGCGAATCAGCTTTTTTTCAGCCAGCCAATCGACCAGGGCCGCGTAGACCCCAGCGGTCAACTCCGGCTGCGACGCAAACCGACGGCGAATCAGCGTCGCCTCTGCACGGGCAATCAGTCGCTGCATCCGGGCGTCGCGCGGGCCCACGTCGCTTTTCAGGAACACGAGCCTGGGCCGGTCGGTGTCCGAGGCCCGATCAAACTCCCGTTCAGTTGGGGAGAGCCCAGCGGCCCCCGGGGGCGGACCGTATTCCGAGCCGAACAGGAAGAGGACGACATCAGATGGAGCGATTTCAGCCAGGTAGGCCCGATCGGCACGGCGATCCTTTGCCGGCAAGTCCTCGAACAGGAATACATGGAAGAATCGGCGGAGCAGTGCGTCGCCGGTGATGAAGTCACGCAGCGCCCGGCGCTCTGCGGCAAACTCCTTCTGCACCGAGCTGATGAATACCTGCCTTGTCATGGTCTGTCCTCCGCCGGGAGGATCACCACATAAGCCACCACTTCAAAATCGTTCATCCCGGAAAACTCCCCCTTCACGCCCTGCGTTCCTCCCGGCCTGAAGAGGCTCGCGACGGCCTTTTCCTCCGCCCGGCCGACGATCGCCGCCACCGCGGCGGCCAGCTGCTTTTGGGCCACCCGCATGTCGGAGCCGCGCTGCGTCGTGCGATCGAGGGCCTCGACGGCGGCGGGGTCGCGCTCCAGCCGGCCGAAGCAGGCTCGCTTGAGCCGGTCGAGGATCTGCTTGCGCTTCTGCTTGATCTTGGGATCGCCTTCCATGTTCTTCATCTCGTCCTTGAGCTCCTGCTTCGACATGCGCAGGTTCTGGTGGTGCTGCCATTTTTGGTAGCCGTAGTCGATGATG
>JBAWVV010000614.1:0-2409 GCA_037147115.1 Planctomycetia bacterium
TCGCGGTGGCCCCGTGAGCCCTCGCGGGCAGCGGCCCCCGACGGCCCGGCCCCGCCGGCCCACCTTCCCGGAGATTCTGACCGTGCTCGACCGCCGTTTCGTCGCCGACAACATCGACCTGATCACGGAAAACTGCCGGAAGCGCGGGGCTGACGCCGACGTTGCCCGGTTCGCCGAACTCGACCGGCTGCGGCGGCAATTTCAGGCAGACATCGACGGGATCAACCAGCAGGCCGGGCTGGTCAGCAAGTCGATCGGCAAGGCCGCCGACGCTGCCGAGCGCGACGCCCTCAAGGCCGAGGGGCGGAGGCTCCGCGAGGAGGTGGCTGGTTTCGAGGCGAAGCAGGCCGAGATCGTGGCCGAGTCAGATGCCATTCTCCGCGCGATCCCCAATCTCACCCATCCCGCCGCGCCGACCGGCGGCGAGGATGCGGCGGTGGAGTTTCGGCGTGGCAAGACGCCGCTGCCGCAGTTCCCTTTCAAGCCCCTCGACCATGTCGACCTCGGTGCCCGTCTCAAGCTCTTCGATTTCGATGCCGGGGCGAAGGTGGCAGGGCACGGCTTCTACTTTCTCACCAATGACGGCGTGCTCCTCGAACTGGCGCTGACGCGGTATTGCGTCGACCTGCTCCAGCGGCGGGGGTTCACTGTCATGACTACCCCCGATCTGGCGCGGGACTCGATCCTCGAGGGAACCGGCTTCATGCCCCGGGGACCGGAGACGCAGATTTACTCGATCACCGGCAGTGATCTGTCGCTCGTGGCCACCGCCGAGATCACGCTCGGCGGGGCGATGCACGAGCGGATCTTTGAGGCTGCTGAGCTTCCCTTGCGCCTTGGCGGGATCAGCCACTGCTTCCGGACGGAGGCCGGTGCCCACGGCCGGGCCACGCGCGGGCTCTACCGTGTTCATCAGTTCACGAAGGTGGAGATGTTTGCCTTCACGCTTCCCGAGCAGAGCGATGGGCTGCACGAGGAGCTCCTCGAACTCGAGTGCGAGCTGTTCGACGGCCTGGGGATCCCCTATCGGGTGATCGATACGCCCAGCGGCGATCTCGGCGGGCCGGCGTACCGGAAGTTCGATCTTGAGGCCTGGATGCCGGGGCGTGGCGAGAAGGGGGAATGGGGAGAGGTGACGAGCACCTCCAACTGCACCGACTACCAGGCCAGGCGTCTGGCGATCCGCTACCGCAAGGCAGGGGAGAAGGGGACGAACTTCGTCCACACCCTCAACGGCACGGCGATCGCCATGAGCCGGGCGATCATCGCCATCGTCGAGAACTACCAGCAGGCCGACGGCTCGGTGGTCGTTCCCGAGGCGCTTGTCGCTTGGATGGGAAAGCGGACGATGACCCCCCCGGTTGCTGGCTGATACGCCGACCGGCGCGGGGAGATCCCAGATCTGGCATCGGTTGACCCGGCAGAATAAAGTGATATCATTTAGATGTCGCCGAGGAATCTGTCGCAACAATCCTCCCCGCTCCTTCCCCCCGAGAGAGCCATGAACTCGAACACACCGAACCAATCGACGAGTCCTGCGGTGACGATCACTGAGGTGCCCCTGCAACCGATTTCCGGCTGGGGCCGGTTATGGATGGGGCTGTTGCTTGTGGCATCTCCGGCGGTGATCATCCCCGCGTTGATCCTCGCCGGCATGCCATTGCTGATCCCGTTTTTCATCGCGCCGGCAGTCATCGCCGGGATCTTGGTCCTGTGCGGCCTGATGGCCGTCGGCCCCAACGAGGCCCGCGTCTGCTCCCTCTTCGGGGAATATAAGGGGACCGTCCGTCAGACCGGATTCTTCTGGGCCAATCCCTTCTACACCAAGCGCCCGATCACGTTGCGAATCCGCAACTTCGAGACCGGCTCGTCGCGCACGCCAGAGAAGAAGGATGCTGCGGGGAAGGTCGTGGAGGAGCAGGGTCGGACGCACGGCCGGCCGTCGAAGGTCAATGACCTCCACGGCAATCCCGTCGAGATCTCGGCCGTGGTGGTGTGGCGCGTCGTGAACACCGCCGAGGCGACGTTTCATGTTCAGGATTACGAAGACTTCGTCGCCGTGCAGAGCGAGGCGGCGCTGCGGTCGCTCGCGATGCGCTATCCCTACGACAGCGAGGATCACGAGATGTCGCTCCGCGGCAACACCGAGGAGATCTGCAAGCAACTGCGAACCGACATCCAAGAGCGGCTCGATCAGGCCGGGGTCGAGGTCATCGAGGCCCGCATCAGTCACCTTGCCTATGCCGCGGAAATCGCGGCGGCGATGCTCCAGCGGCAGCAGGCCTCGGCGATCGTCGCGGCCCGCTCGAAGATCGTCGAGGGGGCTGTGACCATGGTGCAGATGGCCCTCGAGCATCTCTCGAGGGAGAAGATTGTCGAGCTCGACGACGAGCGCAAGGCCGCCATGGT
>JBAWVV010000615.1:0-2405 GCA_037147115.1 Planctomycetia bacterium
GCCCCCGCCTCACGCCCGACGTCGGTGGGCAGTCCGGGGGACGCCGCCATTCCCTGGCAGCGGGTTGTCGGCTTCGATCCCGGGCTGAATGTCACCGGGTACGGCGTCATCGATTGCCGTGGCGGGATCGTCAAGCTCGTCGAGGCGGGCACGATCCGCTCCCGTGGCGAGACGCTCGAGACCCGACTGGCGACGATCCACGAAGGCGTCCGCGACGTCCTCGGGGCCCTCTCCCCCGCCGTGATGGCGATCGAGCAGGTGTTCGTCCATGCGAAGTTTCCCCGCACGGCGATCCTCATGGGGCACGCCCGGGGGGTGATCTGTCTGGCGGCGGCCCAAGCCGGTCTGACGGTCAACAACTATCCCCCGGCGCGGGTCAAAAGCCTCCTCACCGGGAGTGGCCAGGCGGGGAAGGAACAGATGCAGGCGGCGGTCCAGCGGGAATTGGCCCTCGCCGCCCGCCCGGAACCGGCCGACGTCGCCGATGCCCTCGCCGTGGCGCTGGCCGACTGGCACCTGCGGATCCGCCAGCGGGGATTGGCGCTCGGCCCGGGAGCCAAGCCGGCCCCGCGCCGGCCGGCGGGGCGTGCGGCACCGCCCCTCGGGGGAAGTGGAAAAGATGGCGGTGACGAAGGTTTCCCGGAGGATGACGGATGATCAAGCGGCTCACAGGGACGCTCGGGGCGGTCGAGATTGGCTCGCTCGAACTGACGATCGGGCCGGTCGTGCATGAAGTCCTCGTTCCGGAGCTGGTCCGCCGCGACCTGCAGACGAAGGGGGGGCAGACGGTCACCCTCCACACCCTCGAGTTCCTCGAAGGGACCCCCGGCCGCGGCAACCTCGTTCCCAGGGTGGTCGGATTCCTCTCAGAGGTGGAGCGGGAATTCTTTGATCTCATCTGCGAAGTCGACGGAGTCGGCGTGCGCAAGGCCCTCCGCGCCATGGTCCGCCCGGTCGGCGAGATCGCCCGGGCGATCGAAGAACAGGATGCCGCTGCCCTCTCCACGCTCCCCGGCATTGGCGCAGCCACGGCCGAACGGATGATCGCCAAGCTCCGCCGGCGGATGCCCAAGTTCGCCCTGCTGGTGGGCCGCGAAACGCCCACGGCCGCCGCCGCAGGGGATGTCCTTGCCGAGACCTTCGAAGTGCTCCGCTCGCTCGGGCATTCCGAGACCGACGCCCGCCGGCTCTGCGACGCACTCCGGGGCGAGAAGAAAAAGGTCAAGGATGTGCAGGAAGCCCTTGAGGTCATCTACCGATCGATGCACAAGCCGCGCTGACGTTCCGGAGGAACTGGTGGTCGGAGGCGATCCTCGCCGCCGATGCCGCACAACCCGGGGCCGCGTGGTAGGCTGACGGGTTCCCGGGAGGACTGGACGGATGAGCAGTTACCGCGAGCCGACGATCCGAGGTGACGAAGAACCGCCCAGCGGTGAGGACCGCGCCCTGCGGCCGACACGCATGGCCGACATGGTCGGGCAGCGGGATGTCTACGAGCGGCTGATGATCGCCGTCGATGCCTCCCAGAAGCGTGGAGAGGTGCTCGGTCACATCCTCCTCGACGGCCCTCCGGGGCTGGGGAAGACGACGTTTGCCACCTGTATTCCCCGCGAACTGGGGACGACGCTCCAGATCGCCAGCGGCGCTGCGCTGGCCGCCCCGAAGGATCTCCTCCCCTATTTGAGCAACGCCGCCGAGGGGTCGGTGCTGTTCATCGACGAGATCCACCGCCTCCCGATCGCCGTTGAGGAGTTCCTCTATCCGGCGATGGAAGACTTCCGCATCGACATCACCCTCGGCGATGGCGTGGCGGCGCGGACGATCAACATGCCGCTGCGTCCTTTCACCCTCGTCGGCGCGACGACCCGCCCCGGCCTTCTCTCGGCACCCTTGCGCGATCGCTTCCAGATGCGCGAGCACCTCGATTTCTATCCCCCTGAGGATCTCGCGGAGATTGTCCGTCGTTCAGCCGCGAAGCTCTCGATGCCGATGGATGACGCGACGGCCGACGAGATCGCGCAGCGCAGCCGGGGAACGCCGCGCCTGGCAAACAATCGGCTCCGCTGGATCCGCGACTATTCCACGAGCCGGGCCGAGGGGACGCTCGATCTGGCCATCGCCCGTACGGCCCTCGGTATGCAGGGGATTGACGGGCTCGGACTCGACGGGTTCGACCGCCGCTACCTGGAGACGATCCTGCGGGTGTTCGGCGGCGGGCCGGTGGGGATCGAGGCCATCGCCCACACGATGAGCAGCGCCACCGACACGCTCGAGGACGACGTCGAGCCATTCCTCCTCCGCTGTGAGCTCGTTGTCCGCACTCCGCGGGGGCGTAAGCTCACCCCCCGTGGGGAGGAGCACCTGGGGGGGTTTTCGGCGGGAGGCAGCCAGACGCGGTTGTTCTA
>JBAWVV010000616.1:0-2401 GCA_037147115.1 Planctomycetia bacterium
CTTTGGCCATGGGAGGTGGGATCGGCTAGCGGGAGGGGGATTCTGAAGCGGTCGCGACTTCCCCATCCTAGTCGGCAGCCGCCGTCGGGCCAACCGGCTTTGACGCCGGCAAAAACGCCTGCCGCCGCAGAATCCGGGGGCGGATTCCGGCTCTGGTGGGCCTTTCCGTCGCAGCAAAAATGGCGATTTCGGTCGCCGGAGCGGTTCCGAAGAAGACGGGTTTTCTGGTGGGCTTTTTTCGCTTTGCCCATGCCCATCGACCGCGGTCGACTGAATCGCCTTTTCGCGCATGTAGAATCGACGGCCGAGGAGGATAGCCCAATGACGCTCGCAGAGTTACTCCCGGCGTTGCACGGACTCGCACGGAGCGAGAAGCTTCTCGCCATCCAGGTGCTGGCGGCCGATGTCGCCCGTGAAGACGGCGAGACGTTGCCCCCCTCCGAGGCGGCCTACCCCGTTTGGTCGCCTTATGGTGCCTGTGACGGTGCCGCAACCCTCATGCAAATGCTCGAGGAAGAGAAGACTCGTTGAGGGCCCCGATGTGGAAACGCTTTGGGTACGTCGAATCAGAGCCGCTTTTGGGCCCTGCAAGTGCTTTGCCTTTCGCGCCGATCACCCTTCAGGGTCGCGATCGTAGCGTGCAGGTGTCTGCGCTGATCGACAGCGGAGCCACGCTCAATGTGCTTCCCTACGATGTCGGCCTCCAGCTAGGCGCCGATTGGCAAGCGCAGGTGGCACCGATTCGGCTCGGTGGCAATTTGGCGGAATCAGAAGCGAGAGGCCTGATCCTCAGCGGCCGGATTGAGGGATTTGCTCCGGTCCGGCTTGCCTTCGCGTGGAGTCGGAGCAACGGAATCCCGGTGATTCTCGGCCAAACGAACTTCTTCCTGGAGTTTGACGTCCGCTTCTGCCGCTCCCAAATGTTCTTTGAAGTAGCTCCGCGGAGCAGCATCGGAGGCTGATCGAGAGGTCGGCCCGAATGAGGTCTCGACCCCCCTTTTTATCCACGGATTCCTCCGAGGATCCAGAGGGTGAGCGCCGGAAGAAATGCGTAGGCTCAAGCCTCACACCATCTCGCCGCGGAAGAGATCGGCGGGGGTTTGCCGGGCGCGGACGAGCCGGGCCTGGCCGCCGTCGACGAGGACCTCCGCCGGGAGGGGTTTGGAGTTGTAGTTGCTCGCCATCACGAAGCCGTAGGCCCCGGCGATCTCGATCACGAGGAGATCCCCGACGCTCGCCACGGGGAGATCGCGAGTCTCCACGAAGCCGCCGTCGGTCTGCGTGAAGATGTCGCCCGATTCGCACAGCGGGCCTCCCACGGCCACCTCCTCGCGGAGGCCACTGCCGGCTGGCGACGTGGGGCCGGCGTCGGCCGGGCAGAGGCTCATCGGGTGGTAGGCGCCATACATCACCGGCCGGGCGAGGGTGTTGAAGCCGGCGTCGACGAGGAGATACTTCCGCGCCCCCTGGTTCTTCACCGCCCGCACCTCGGAGATGAGAAATCCACTCTCGGCCGTGAGATATCTCCCCGGCTCGATCTCGAGACGGAGGCGGTGGCCGAAGGCCTCCTCGAGGCGCTTGCGCGTCGCGTTCCAGAGTTCGACATAGCCCCCCAGATCGGCATGGACTTCGCCGGGGCGATACGGGACCGGAAGCCCGCCGCCGGCGCTGATCGTCGTCAGCGAGCGGCCGATCTCGCGAGCCACCTTCTCGAGCGTGCCGGCCACCTCGGCCAAGTGCGCGAGATCCGCGCCGCTGCCGATGTGCATGTGGAGGCCGGTGACCGCGATCCCCGCCCATTCTGCGCGGCGCATGACGTCGGCGATGTCGGCGTGCCAGATGCCGTGCTTCGAGCCCTCGCCGCCGGTGTTTGTCTTTTGGCTGTGGCCGTGGCCGAAGCCAGGGTTTACCCGGAGCGTGACCTCGGCCCCCGGCACCCGCGCGGCGAGCTGCTCGAGCATGTCGGCCGAGCCGCAGTTGACATGGATGCCCAAGCGCGCGACCTCGTCGAGGGCATCGCGGTCGAAGATGTCGGCGGTGTAGACGATCGGGTGGACTGGCGGCAGGCCGTCGGCTGATGTCGAGCGGTCGGCGTGGGGGGCGTAGCCGGCAGCGAGGGCCCGCTGAATCTCGCCGGTGCTGACCGCATCGACCACGACCCCTTCCCGGCGCACCAGATCGAGGATGGCGAGATTGGAGCAGGCCTTCTGGGCAAAGCGGACGGTGTCCCAGGCATGGCTCCCGCGCGGCTGCGTGAGATCGCGGCAGCGGCGGCGGATCGTCTCGGCGTCGTAGGCATAGAGCGGCGTGCCGTGGGCGCGGGCGAGATCAGCCACGCTCACACCGGCGATTGCTTGGCGGAGGCCGCCATGGGTGGAGGAATCGGAGAACGCGTTGGAGG
>JBAWVV010000617.1:0-2396 GCA_037147115.1 Planctomycetia bacterium
GGCGTGGGGAGCGACACGCTTGCCGGGATCGAAGCGGCGAGGCTTACCGCCGGGGCCGGCGCGAATACGTTCACCGTGAATGCCTGGGCAGGGAGCGCCACACTCGCAGGCGCCGCCGGGAACGACCGCTACGTCTTCGTCGGGGCGGTGTCGGCGTCGATCGCCATCGTCGAGGGAGCGGCGACCGGCACCGATGCGATCGACTTCTCCGCACTCTCGCTGAGCGGAGATCCGGGCGTGAGCGTCGATCTCGCGCTGACGACTCCCCAGGCGGTGACGGCCACGCTGACGTTGACGCTCTCTGATGCCACGGGGATTGAGAACGTCACCGGGACGGCATCGACCGACACGATGCTCGGCAACAGCCGCGACAACTCGATCACGGGTCTCGGCGGCGACGACACGCTCGCTGGGCGTGCCGGCAGCAACACGCTCGACGGTGGAGCGGGAACCGACACCGCGATCGAGACGGGCAACGTCGATGCCACGGTCACCGCCGCGACGATCACCGGGATTGGGTCGGACGTGCTTGTCAGCATCGAGGTGGTCGACCTGGTGGGGGGGATCGGCGCCAACACCTTCACCGTGAATGGCTGGGGGAGGAGCTTGATCCTCGAGGGAGGCCTCGGGAACGACTCCTACGTGTTCGTCGGAGGAACGTCGACGAGCGTGAGGATCGTGGAGGTCGCCAATGCCGACAGCGACACGCTCGACTTCTCCGCCGTCACGCTTACCGGCGGAGCCGGGCTGACGGTCGATCTGATGCAGACAACGGCGCAGCAAGTGAAAACCGGGTTGTTCATCACGCTCTTGGAGAGCGAGGGCATCGAGAACGTCGTCGGCAGCAATGCCGCCGACACGATGTCAGGGAATAGTCGCGACAACGTGTTCCGCGGGCTCTCGGGCCAGGACACGATCGATGGCCGCGACGGCACCGATACGTTCGTCAAGGCCTTCGGACTGGTCAACGTCATCGTCAACGACTCGAGCCTGATCGGTTCGGGCACCGATTCGTTTCACAACATCGAGGTGGTGAACGTCACCCTCAGCCCCGATCCCTCCGCAGGGGGCGAGGTTGGCCTCAACGGGCGGATCCTCGATGCCTCGATGTTCAACGGCACGCTGATCGCCGACTTCGGGACAGACTCGCTCGAGATCACCAGGTCAGCGACCCCGTCGGGGGTGGCCACGAACACGCTCATCATTCCCGCTCTGCTCGAGAGTCTCTCTGTCGCCAGCGGCACGATCTACCTGGAATCGGAGATCGTTACCGGATCGGGGGGCTCGGTCTCGCTCGACTCCAGCGGCGCGATCATCGACGACAACGATCCAGCGACCGTGGGGGCCGAACCGATCAACAATATTGTCGCCTCGAGCCTCGTTCTCCGAGCTGTCGGCGGCATTGGCAGCGACAATGTTCTCGACACCCAAGTGGGTGTCATCTCGGCGAAGAACTCCGGTTCGGGGGACATCTCGATCCTCAACCAGAAGAACGTCCACGGGCCGGTCGATGTCGTTGCCGCGATCAACTCCGCCGGTGGCGTGGCGGTGGAGAATTACGGCGACGAGACGCACGGGATCACTGTCTCCGGGGCGGTGCGTGCCAGTGGCATCGTCTCGCTCATCAGTCACAGCCCGCTGACGATCGACGGCAGCATCCAGAGCACGAGCAACAGGGAGATCACGCTCGAGGCCGACACCCTGTCGATGTCGAAGACGAGCAAGATCGTCACGTCGGGGGACGTGGCGATGAACAGTCGGATCGTAACGCTCACCGATGCCGACATGGCCGATGCAAAGATCAAGAACTCGCGGAGCGACGCGCAGATCGACGTCAGCGGCGGAGCGTTCAACACGCTCACGTCGACGGGTAAGGGCTCGCAGATCGATGTCCGTGGCGGGGCCTTCAAGACGTTGACGGCGACCTCCGCAGGGAGCATCGACGTCCGTGGCGGCTCGTTCAATGTTCTCAACACGACCAACGTCGGCAAGATCGACGTCCGCGGCGGTAGCTTCAAGACGCTCAATGCCAGCGGGGCCGGCAAGATCGACGTTGCCGGCGGATCGTTCGAGGAACTGATCACGAGCGGGTCCGGGGCGCTGGGGATCTCCGATGGCTCGTTCAAGACGGTGACGATCAGCGGGACGTCGGGGATCGACGTCCGCGGCGGTAAGTTCGGAGTCCTCACCAACAGCAGCAGCGGCAGCATCGATGTCCGTGGTGGTGATTTCGAAGAGCTCATCGCCTCCGGCACCGGTGCCCTGGGGATCTCCGACGGCTCGTTCAAGACGGTGACGGTCAACGGCTCTGGCGCGATCGATGTCCGTGGCGGCAAGTTCAGCGTCGGGCTGGGGTCGAGCGGCGCCGGGAAGATCAGCGTCTCCGGCGGCGACTT
>JBAWVV010000618.1:0-2394 GCA_037147115.1 Planctomycetia bacterium
GAGCGACGAGTCTTTGATGACTTCGACGAGCGTGTCGTCGACCAACGAGTAGTTCACCGTGTAGAGGTTGCCCACGGCGTAGCTCAGTTGGCTGGTCCCGGCAGACATCTTGCCGTCGCCGACGAGTGCCTCCGATTCGAGCAGCGGCTGGCCATCGCTGTAGACGGACGTGGTAGAGGTGGGAAGCTGCTTGTCCTTCGCGAGGTTGTCGTCGTTGTAGCCCAGTAGATTGAACGAGTTGCTGTCGTACTGGTTTACCGTGGTGGTGGTGAACGACTGGCCTTCAGTCCAGACATACAGCAGGCCAGCCGTCGGGTTGTAGGCCACCGGGGTTCCGTCCGGCGTGAAGACCGCAGCACCACTCGGGGAATACACCAATTGGTTGTTCACCATCGAAGAGGTGTAGGTGGTCGTCTCGATCCCCGCCTGCGTGACGAGATATTCCGTTTTCTTTACCTGCGGCATCACCGTATCGACGATTGTGATGCGGCCCTTGCGGAACGTGGTCGTGTCGATGCGGTTGAGAATGAGACCGTAAGCGCTCTGGTTGTCGATGTCGACGCTCGCGTAGCCGCTGGCGACCTTCAGCCTGCCGTTGCCGGTACTGAAAACCTCACCGGCAATCGTGATCTCGCCCCCCTGTGGGGCAATATCCGAGACGACGATCGCCTGTCTCTGCGCGTCGAAGTATCCCTTGACGGGAACACCATCGACGCCGAAGGAGATGCCGGTCAGCGGCTTGCCGCTGGCGTCCAGCAGGCTGCTGCCGGTGGCTGTGCCCAGGAAGGTATTGCCCACATGGAGCGTCACGGTGTCCACGCCGCTCTGCACGAGACCGTCGATGTTCAGATAGCGGGCCGTGATCGCGATGCGTCCCTGGGCGACGACCTTCGACGTATCTCGATTGATCGCAGTCTGGAGATCCGGGGCTTGAATCGAGCTCGCAGTGACGAGCGGCTGGTTGGGTTGTAACTTCGCCGCAGCCCGCTTGGTGCTGTAGCTGACATACTGCCGCGGATCTTGATTAGAGTGGTACCAGTTGTTGGAGTTGAGCGTGAAATCCTTGGCCGACGTGATCGTCACTCCGGCATTGCCACCGCCACGGATCTCCCCGGAGACGTTGATACTGCCATTCAAGTTGTTGATCGTGACGCCGCCGGTCTCGTTGACAACCTGCCCGGTGATGTAGATGTCCGGGTCGATTTGCGGCGGGGTGTTGAGCCCGTTCCATGCGTATTGCGAGAAGCTATAAGCGTCTTGAGTGATGCTGATTTGCTTCGTAGAAGGGGCGACAGCGGCCGACGACGACACATTGTTGAAGTAGACCCGACCCGGCGTCAGTTCTGTGTACTTGCCATTGACGACGGTGACTCTTGTCGCATCGTCGATCACCGCATCGCCCACGATCAGATTGAAGGGGGACTGGTTGCGAATCGTGATCGACGCATTCGGGGTGGCGTGTAGTTGCGACTGGGTCACCCCGGCCTGGCTATCGGCCTCGATGAACACCGATCCGGGGGAAACATAGATTTGAGGAACCTGGATGAACATGGCATCGAGGCTGCGCTTTACGGCCGGTGGACTCGTGCTCAACAGGCCGTAGCTGGCCAGCGTCGTCTCGATCTGCTGGAGTTGCACCTGATATCGCGCCACTGCCTCAACGTTCGTGCTATGACTGCTGATCCACGCGAGAATCTCGTCCCGCTGCTTGACAAGTTGCTCGCCCAGATTACGAATCGTCGCGACGGGCGCCGCCACGCCCACCGGCTTGATGCAATAGAACACGTCCGGCGTCGAGAACGCGGCCCGCAACTGCAGGCCCTTGTTGCTTTCGATGGCGGCGGCAACGAGGCCGGCGGAAGGTGATGTCAACTTCTGCCAGATGGCGGTATTGGCGTAATCCTGCTGCTCCAGGATCAGGTCGGTGGTGCCGTTCGTGAGATACCGGTAGTAGCCGCCGACGTCACCGCCGGCCTTCGCGCCGGTCACGACGTGCACCACCGCATTCTGAGAGACCGGGAACGTGATCTTGTCCAGGTCGATCCGGGCAAATTCGTACGCGACATCATCGGGAACCAATACTCCCTGCTGCAACAATGCCGCTTTGTCGACAGCCAACAGCGTCTGTCCAAGTTTTCCTGCCGCAAGTATGTTTGTCTGGCCGACCTTCATCGGGCTGATCAGCATTGCTGTCTGGCTGTCACTGCCTGCCGTGACATTGGAAGTCGAGTCTACGGTCACGGTGTTCGTGCTGTTCACGGTCGCCCCGTCGGGCACCGGGAAGCCGTACGGCACCAGGGACACCGAGATCACGCTTCCGACGGTGCGAGCCCGATTGTTCCCCCCAAGCCCTTGGATCGCGAGAAGGTTCACGTTCTTGACGGCCTGCACCTT
>JBAWVV010000619.1:0-2394 GCA_037147115.1 Planctomycetia bacterium
CCGTAGAACAGCATGATGTCCTGTTGCACGTAGCCGATCTGGCTGCGCAGTTCGGCCGGGTCCAGTTGGCGCAGGTCAATGCCGTCCACCAGCACTGAGCCTTCGGTCGGCTGGAACAGACCTAACACCAGTTTTTCAAGCGTGGTTTTGCCGGAGCCGATGCGCCCGAGAATGGCCACTTTTTCGCCCGGCTTGATTTTGAAGCTGAGGTTCTGCAGTGACGGCGCAGTCTGTCCCGGGTAGGCAAAGCTGACACCACGGAATTCAATAGCACCCTGCAAGCGGCCGCGGTTGATGTAGTTGGCATCTGCAGGGCGCTCCACATCGCGCTTCATCATTTCGTCAAGCGAAGTCAGCGCGGTCGATGCGGTGTGGAACTGCACCAGCAAGCCCGCCACTTGACCCACCGGTGCCATGGCGCGGCCGGCCAGCATGGTGCAGGCAATCAGGCCACCCATGGTGAGTTCCCGGTTGGAGATGGCATACACGCCAATCACCACAATCGCCAGATTGACCAACTGCTGCACAAAGGCCGACGAACTGCTGGCCGTGTCCGCCGAAGTGGGCAGAACGATCACGGTCCACCAAAACCGGCGCTGGGACGGCGACTTCCTTGCTCTTCGTCGCGCCGTCGACACAGGCCTTCTCGGCGACGTCTTCAACATGGAAACATTCGTCGGCTCCTTCGAACACCCCTGTCGCTGGTGGCACAGCGACGAAGCATTTTCAGGCGGCGCGGTTTACGACTGGGGTTCCCATCACATCGACTGGATCCTCCGCATTTTCCAGAGCCGACCGCGACGGGTCCGCGCCATCTCGCACAAGCGTGTCTGGCGCGACGTCACGAACGCCGATCAGATCGACGTCCACATGCGCTGGGACGATGGGCGCGAAGCCCGGTTCATCCAGAGCGACGTGGCGGGAATCCGCAAGCCGAAGTTCTACGTGCAGGGCACCTCGGGTACCGCCGCGGCCAACTATGACCCGGTGACAATCGACCGGCTTGAAGATGGTCGCGGGCATATCGCTCACCAGTGGCACCACGCCGAGGTCGCTGCTGATCTCCGATTGAGTCGATATGAGCCGGGATATGGCACGGTAGAGATGGTGTTGCCACCGTTGCCGCGGCTGGCCTGGCCCTTTCATCGAGCACTGGCCGATCACCTCATCCTCGGCGAACCCATCCCGGTCCCGCCAGAGGAATCCCGCGATGTTGTCGCCGTCCTCGAAGCTGCCCATGCCTCAGGTGCCGACGGTGGTGTGGAGCTCGACTGTGGCTGAACCCCTGGGCATCGGCATACTCGGGGCCAACTCGTGGATCGCAAACGCTGCGGTCATACCCGCGATCAATGAGTGCCCGAACGCAACGCTCGCCGCCAGCGGAGCCCGATCAGGACCCCTGAGCTACGCCGATGTGCTGCGCGACCCTGAAGTCGACGCCGTATACATCGCCCTGGCCAACGGTGAACACCTCGAGTGGGTGGAACGGGCGGCAGGGGCCGGCAAGCACGTTCTCTGCGAGAAACCACTCGCTGTCTCCGCACGCGAGGCCGGCCGGATGTTCGCAGCCTGTGATGCGGCCGGTGTCGTGCTCGCCGAGGCATACATGACGCCATTTCATCCCCTCTCGATTGCGCTCGCGACGCTGATCACTGCGGGTGAATTGGGCGAGATCCGGCACGTCACCTCGCACTTCACCTTCCCCCTCGCGCGCCCCGAGGCTGGCACGGAGATCAACTACCGCTGGCTGCCCGAGCAAGGTGGTGGAGCTCTTCTCGATGTCGGTATCTACTGCCTCGACCCGGTCCAAAAGATTCTTGGTTCCAACGGACTCCGAATCGAAGCGCAGGCCATCTCGGCCGACACGGGTATCGATCTCACCACCTCCGCGTGGCTTCGCAATTCCGCTGGAGCGTCGGCCTCAGTGCTGATGTCATTCGAAATCCCGGAAAATCAGTCCCTTGTGATCGACGGAACGGCCGGATCGCTTCGGGTCGATCGTCCATTCACACCGGGAACCGACGGGTCGATCTTCCAGATTGCCCGACCGGATGGAAGTTGCGATGAGTACCGGATCGAAGGAGCGAATTGCTACGCGCTGATGATTGAGGCCTTCGTCGAGTCCGTCCGCGGGTCGAAGCCCTGGCCACGGTCCGCCGCCGAGGTGCTCTCGACCATCGAGTTGTGCGAATTGATCGCCGACGCCGGCCGGGAGCTGGCATGACGTTCGACGAACTACGGATAACGGTTGCGCCGGGCGTGGAACTGCGAGCGCTGGCGGGCGGCCTCGACCAGGCTGGGACGCCCTTCGTTCTGGTCCATGGCCTTGCCTCGAATGCTCGCACCTGGGACGGTGTTGCGGCCGAACTGACAGCGTCAGGTCATCCGGTGGTA
>JBAWVV010000620.1:0-2387 GCA_037147115.1 Planctomycetia bacterium
CAAAACTGTAGATTCACCCCTTCCGCCGCTGCTTCCGTGGCGATCATAATCGTGGCGGTATCGCGGAAATGTTCGATGAGCGCCGTGCGGCTATCAACTGACCGGGAACCCGTAACTCGCCCACTTCCGGCGTTGGTTTCTATCCATTGGTCTATGATCTGCCGGGAGAGCGGGTCGGCGTTCGTGCCGTTGAACAGCACGATTTGCCCGCCGAAGCCATTAGCCTCGAGAAAATTGCGAAGATATTCCTGCGTGCGACGAGACTCCGTGAAGATCAGGGCCTTGCGTTTGGCCCCCATCTTCGCCATTTCTACGAAGCCGACTTCCAGTGCCTTTTGCAAGGAACGGCTCTTCGTGTCGATGCCGATACTGAGCGCCCATTGCGCATATCGGGTGAGTTCGGCTATCTCGGCTTCAAGGTTTTGGCGGCTTGGCTTTTCTTCGTTTGGTTGATCGTCCTCTTCCTGGGTGTCGCCCAAGATTTCGTCCAGCAAGTCTTCCTCGATCTCCTCATTCTCGATTAGATCTTCGGCAAGATGCTCGGGGACCGCCAAGCCATCACGAATCTGACCGAGTCGAGTTTTCATCGTGTCGAGCGTGCTGGCGACAGCGTGAGACGATGAAGCCAACAGCTTACGAAGAATCAACGTGGTCAAATGGCGCTGCCGCTTTGGAAAGGCGAACGTGTTCTCCCGCATTAGGTATTCGGAGACGGCTTCGTAGAGCTTTTGCTCGTCATCGGTCGGGTGGAACCGGAACGTCAGAGTACGACGCTCTGTGTATTGGATGTACTCGATCACCTGACGCCGCAGGGTCCGCTGGCAAAAGTGCTGGAGCCGGTTCCGCAGGGGCTTCGTGTCTGAGCCATTCGTGATGTACTGCGACCGGAAGGCGTTGACGTCGCCAAAAATCTTGTCGTCCAGCACGGTTGCAAGCCCGAACAGTTCAAGCAGCGAGTTCTGTAGGGGCGTAGCGGTCAAAAGCAATTTGCGTCGTTCCTCTACCGCCCACTTGATGTTTTGGCCCATCTTGTTGCTGGGGCGGTAGGCGTTGCGGAGCTTGTGCGCCTCGTCAATCACGACCAGATCGAACGCGACGGCACGGATTTCTGCCCGCATCGTGCTGGCAAAGTTTAGCGACGTGATCACTACCCGGTCAGTCGAGAAGGGGTTCGGATTTCCCCCGGCTTGGGCCTGCCGGTAAGTTCGAGCGTCGAGGATCACGTTCGATACATTAAACTTCTCCTCGAGTTCTAGTCCCCATTGCTTACGGAGGCTGGCCGGACAGATCACAATCAGCCGTCGTTTGCGCTCAGCCCAATACTGGCAAAGTACCAGCCCGGCCTCGATGGTTTTGCCGAGGCCGACTTCATCCGCCAGGAGCACGCCCTTCGACAGTGGGTTCCGCAAGGCAAATACGGCGGCGTCGATCTGGTGAGGGTTGAGGTCAACGCATGCATCGAACAAAGCCATCGACAGACGATCTCCACCGCCCGGCCCATGCTGGCGGGTTAGCTCGTGAGCAAAGTACCGAGCGTGGTAGGGAGTTGTCATCGACTCTACCTTATTCAATCCGCAGCCCAACAAGACTCAAAGTCACTCGCATCGATTGAGAGACTGGTCTTGAGATTTCAATAGCAATCACCGGGCCGGGAGCCTTTCGTGCCTCCACCAGCGCGGCACGGTTTTCAAGCGTTTTGCCCTGCGATTCCCTTTGCCTGAGGTCTGTGTTCCAGCCGCCGTCCGCCAGCGGCTCGGCCTCAAAAAGGCTCTGAATCACGGAGGCGCCAGGAACTCTGGACGGCGATTCCCCAGATGACCAGCCCCCAAACGCCCCGGGGATGATGATCACCGGATCAGCGTATCACGCTGCGATTCATCCCTCAACGGACGGGGGCTGTTTGCGATAGGGCTGCGTAAATGGCCCTTCGGGAGAACGGGTCAAGCACTTTTCGGCAACGGTGCTGCCCCGCCCTCGCATCGACCGGCGTGATCCTACCCCAATCCCGGCGGAGGGAACGAAGTCGGAACGTGTCAACGACTCTGAGATACCTGCGTGACGAAATGAGTGTCGCTCCGGAGCTGGTCGCGACGCTCCCGTACCTCCGTGACGGCGTTGAGGATCTGCTCCGTCGTGCCGATCGAGCAGGACAAGGCCGGTGCCTCACCTATCATGGACCAAGAGGGCCATGGCAGCCGGCCGCGGGGAGCGACGGCCCGGAAGCATTGAAAGCAGGGGCGGAAAACCGATGCGCCGATGTGCTGCGATCCTTTTTGGGCTCCTTGTCGCGGCGCTCCCCGTCCGTGCGGCGGATCCTCCCCCGCCGGGGGCGCTGCCTGACCGGGCGATCGGTTACACCGAGCACGCCACGGCGCTCCCCGGAGGGC
>JBAWVV010000621.1:0-2383 GCA_037147115.1 Planctomycetia bacterium
CGCCCACCCCTGCCCCCCAGATTGCCGTCACCCGGATCGAGTCGGAGCCGTTCGCGGAGCACAGCTATCTGCTGACCGCAGCCGGAAGCCGCGACTGTGTCGTCATCGATCCGGGATTCGAACCGGACGCGATCCTCGAGGCGATCGAAGAGCAAGGGCTCGTGCCCCGGGCGATCCTGATCACGCACGGCCACTCCGACCACATCGCCGGCAACGGGACGTTGCGTGAGGCCTTCCCCGCTCTACCGATCGTCGTCGGCCGCGGCGACGCCTCGAAGCTCATCGATCCGATGGGGAATCTCTCCGGATTGTTCGGCCTTCCGATCACCAGCCCCCCCGCCGACCGGCTCCTCGACGACGAGGAGTCTTTTTCCGTCGCCGGGCTCGCCTTCCGGGTGATGGAGATCCCCGGTCATTCCTCGGGGCATGTCGTGTTCCTCGTCGAGGGCTGCACGCCGCCGGTCGTGTTCGGGGGGGATGTGCTGTTCAGGGAAGGCATCGGCCGGACCGACTTCCCGGACGGCGACTTCGCCGCCCTGGCCAGCGGGATCCGCCGGAGGCTCTACACGCTCCCCGCCGCGACGGTCGTCTTTCCGGGGCATGGCCCCGAAACCACCGTCGGGCACGAGCGCCGTCACAATCCGTTCGTGCCGTTGGTGCCCGACGCACCTTCTGGTCCAGGATCAGACCGGGCCGATTGACCCCCACCGCACCGACGATCGACAATTGATCTGATGCTCTATCAAGCCGAACCGATGCCCGTCGACGTCGCCTCACCCCGCCGAGCCGTTCCCGGCCGCACCGCCGTCTGCCGCGCTGCCGGATTGACGCTCGCGGCGCTGGCGCGGTTGCTGTCGGGGGCGAGCGTGCGCTGGATCGCCTGCCAGCCCGACACCTGCCAGCGGTTCTACTTCGCCAACCACACCAGCCACCTCGACGCCCTCCTGATCTGGTCGTCGCTCCCCCAACCGGTGCGCGAGTTGACCCGCCCGGTGGCCGCCAAGGATTACTGGTCGCGCGGGGTGCTGCGGCGCTGGCTTGCCGAGGAGGTGTTCGACGCGCTCCTGATTGACCGCACCGACATCAAGGTCCACCAGAGCCCGGTCGACCTGATGCTCCGCGAGATCGGCGGGACGCGCTCGCTGATCGTCTTCCCGGAGGGGAGCCGGAGCGTCACGGGAGATCTGGGGGAGTTTAAGAGCGGCCTCTACTACCTCGCCAAGAAGCGCCCCGACATCGAGCTCGTGCCGGTCCACATCGACAACCTCAACCGGATCCTCCCCCGCGGCGAGTTTCTCCCCGTTCCCCTCCTCTCCTGCATCAGCTTCGGGCCGCCGATGTGGCTGGAGCATGGGGAGGCGAAGGCCAATTTCCTCGCCCGCGCGCGGAAGGCCGTGCAGGCGTTGAAGGAATGAACGCCCTGCCATGAACGACATCCGCACGATCGCCCTCATCGCCGGGGTTCTCCTCCTCCTCCTCGTGGCCACCGCCGTCGGGCAGTTCCTCGCCCGCAACCCTGATCGCGGCCTCAATCCCGCCGCGGTGAACGCCTTCAACCTCCGGCTGCGGGGGTGGTGGATCATCTGCACCGTCCTCGCCGCGGCCTTCTGGCTGGGGACGACGACGACGGTGGTCCTGTGCGGGCTGGTGTCGTTTTGGGCCCTGCGGGAGTTCATCACGCTCACCCCCACGCGCAAGGGCGACCACCGGGCGCTGTTTTGGGTCTTCTTCCTGTTCACGCCGCTCCATTACGTGCTCGTGGCCTACAACCGCTACGACCTGTTCAGCGTCTTCCTTCCCCTCTACGGCACGCTCTTCGTGCTCGCCCGGGTGGCCATGGCGGGCGACTACAAGCGCTTCCTCGAGCGGACGGCGAAGATCCAGGCCGGTCTGGTCGTCTGCGTCTACTGCCTCTCCTTCGCCGCGGCGCTGCTCCATGTGAGGATCCGCGGGCAGGATCCGGCCAACAGCGGCGCCAATTTCCGGCTTCTTTTCTTCCTCATCCTCCTCGTCCAGTTTGCCGACTGCATGCAATATGTCTGGAGCCGGATGGCCGGCCGACGGCCGGTGGCCCCCGAGGTGAGCTCGACGCGCACCTGGGAGGGCCTCCTCGGCAGTGCCACGAGCACGGCGCTGCTCGCCGCCGTCCTGTGGTGGGCGGCGCCGCCCTTCGAGCCCTGGCAGGCGGCGCTGGTCGGCTTCGTCGTGGCCGTGATGGGCTTCGCTGGCGGGATGACGATGTCGGCGATCAAGCGCGACCGCGGCGTCAAGGACTACGGCACGCTCGTGGTGGGCCACGGCGGCGTCCTCGATCGCGTCGACTCGATGTGCTTCGCGGCACCGGTCTTCTACCATCTCACGTGGTTCGTCGCCGGGCAGTAGC